>NZ_JBQKFQ010000006.1:0-204747 GCF_052119225.1 Paraeggerthella sp. LCP19S3_G8 | reverse complement strand
TCACCCGGTCCCATTCCGAACCCGGAAGTTAAGACCGCCATCGCCGAAAGTACTGCAGCGCAAGGCTGTGGGAGGATAGGACGTCGCGCTCGCGCAGGGCGCTCGGCGTATTCCGCCGAGACCCAGGGGCCCCGGAGCCGTAACAGGTTCCGGGGCCCTTTCGCGTTGGGGGGGGGCGGGCGAGCTGCGCGGGGCCGTCCGCCGCTCGAGGGGGAGCCTTATCCTTAACGGTTATTAGTATGCTAAACTTTGAAAAATGAATTAGATTCTCATGAAAGGCTGACGTCATGGCAAGAGCTAGCTCATTTCGCTTTCGGGTGCTTGTTGCTGCATTAGTATCCTGTCTTGTGGCGACCTTCCTGTTTTTGAGCGTTTCGTATCCGAGAGTTGCTTTTGCAGGGGATGACGGTAGCGTTGCTCTTCGCGAGAATGAATTTCTCGAAGAAAAGGCTAATGATTCACAGGAAAAGAGCGAGGGCGAAAAACCCGGCAGTTTATATGTGCCTGGCTGGAATGAACTTGACGGTATGAAATACTACGCCGATGACCAGGGGAAGCTTGTGAGCGGATGGCTCTCTGATCAGGGGAAGCGTTACTATTTGGATCCTACTAACGGTAATGTTGCAGCTTGTGGTTTTATTTTGCTCCAGAACGAAATCTATTATTTTAATAATGATGGCACGCTTTATGACAAAGGGTTGCTGTCGATAGAAGGCACATGGTATTACGCAGCCGCATCTGGCGAGATCGAAACTGGCTGGTTGAAACTGGGTGAAGCTTGGTATTATCTTGATCCGGCTCAAGGCGGCGCAATGCTTTCCGGGAGCTATCGAGTGGGGTCGACCCTTTATCACGCCCATCAAAACGGAGCTCTTCTTACGGGTAATGGCTGGGTGCGTACGGAAGGATCTTGGTATTACGCGACTCCGTCGGGTTCGCTTCGTACGGGTTGGCTTAAACAGGGCGGCTCCTGGTACTGGCTCGATCCCGAGTCCGGAGCGATGGCGACCGGCTGGTACCGGGACGGCGCCGCCTGGTACTACTCGGACGGCTCGGGGGCCATGCTGGCGAACCGCTGGCTCAAGCAGGGCGGGACGTGGTACTACCTGAACCCCTCGGGGGCCATGCGCACCGGATGGCTCCGCGACGGGGGCTCCTGGTACTGGCTCGACCGCACGTCCGGGGCCATGGCCACGGGGTTCGTGGACGACGGCGGAACGGCGTACTACTGCGACGGGTCCGGCCGCATGGCTGCGAACCGTTGGATCAACGAGAGCGGTGTATGGTATGCGCTGAGTAAGTCGGGCGCCGTTCGTACGGGTTGGTTCCAAGAGGGCTCCGCTCGCTATTGGCTCGATCCTCAGACAGGTGCGATGGCCGTTGGTGAGCGGACCATTGATGGTAGACAGTACTTTTTCTCGAGCAGCGGTGCAATGGTCAATAATGTGTGGGTATCGCTGGGAAACGGCGCCTGCGGCTTTATTGATGCGTCGGGTGAGGTTGCTCTTGTTGGGGAGTATGATGATCAAAATCGCATTGTTTGTCTAGATGGCCAAGCTGGTTGGCGCGCTGTCGGCGGAAAGCTTTTTTACTTTGATCCGGAAGATAAGGGCGTTCTGCGGACCGGATGGTTCGAAGTAGATGGACTGCATTATTATGCAGACGCTTCAGGCATTAAGCAAGTCGGCTGGGTTAGCGTTTCCGGGACTTGGTATTACTTGGATCCTTCGAATGGGGTCATGAAGACCGGTTGGATTTGCGTGGACGGCACTTGGTACTATCTCGAGTCTACGACTGGGGCAATGCAGACAGGATGGCTTCAGGAGAATGGGGAATGGTACTATCTGAAAAATAGTGGAGCCATGACGGCTAATTCCAGCGTGAGAATTTCTGATGGTACATATTGGTATATGAACGGGTCTGGTCGGCATGATCGTCAAGCAGGCATCGACATCATTATGCGTACGGCTCGATCTCTTCTAGGTGTTCCCTATGTGTGGCTTGGTGTATATCCGCAAGACGGAGGCATGGATTGCGCTTCGTTTACCTGGTACTTGTATAAGCAGCTGGGAATTGATATTGGGTTTGAAACGTATGATCAGATGCATAGTGGCGTAAGGGTGTTCGGCGATGCTCAGCCAGGAGATATCATTCTTATGTACTACGGCGCATGGCCGAACTATAATCCCATATTGCCTGAGCATGTTGTTTTGTATGCGGGGGGCGGTATGATTTACGAGGAGCCTACGTTTGGCGGGCGTTGCCAGTATGTATCGCTTGCGTCGAAAGGTGCTTCCACGACTACGGTGCAGAGGATCTTGTCGTAATAAAGTCCAAGGCCTCCCGCTTTTCCGGGCGGGAGGCCTTGGACTTGCGAATACTTCGTTTTGGTAGAGATGCGTCAAACGTTATGCGTCTTCGAGAAATAGTTTAGCGATACGTGTACACCTTGGTTCCAGTAGGGATGTTGTCGTAGATCCATTTTGCCTGATCGATTGGCAGTCGTATGCAACCATGAGAGCCCGGAACGCCCATAGTCCCTTCCATCCAGGTGAACGTGTTTTGATAGTACACTTCTGAATGAATAAGGTAATCGCCGTAGAACTGGGTCCACCAATAGCAAGTGAAGCCGCTGCCGAACGAATAGCCTTTTAGGCCGACGGTGTATTCTCCAAGAACCGTGGGAGTTGACGCCTTGCCAGGACTGCAGGGCCAAGACGATACTGAGGTCCAATTCCCCGCTGATCCCTTGAAAATGCCGAGCATGCAATTTGTCGTGTCAATCATGATTAGCCAAGGCGTGCTGCTATGGAATTGCTGGGCAAGATTCGTCATGCGCGCATCGGAGGAGACCCAAGCCCCGCTTGAGTCAAAGTAGTAGCTTACGTTTCCGATCGTTCGCCATCCAGTCGCCATCGCTCCGCTTGATTCGAGGTAATACCAGATATCTCCGAGCTTCAGCCAACCGGTTGCCATGGCGCCGGAATCGTGCAGGTAATACCAAGTGCCCCCCAGTTTCTGCCAACCCGTTTTCATTGCTCCGTCGGAGCCGAGTAGGAACCAGGTGCCATCGAGCTTCACCCAGCCGGTCTGCCGTACTCCTTGAGAATTCAGGTAGTACCAGGTATTGTCAAGCTTGAGCCACCCGGTTGCCATTTCGCCAGTGTCGGGATTCGCGTAGAAATAATGGCCTCCGATAACCTGCCAGCCAGAGAGGGGACTGCCGTCGGCGTTGACGAACGAGAACGCTCCCGACGAATTCTTGAGTTGCCGCCCTTCCAGGTAGCCTTGACTATTTGCGTATCGGCGTTCGTTCGCATCGATGCTTACCCAGCGATTCATGTACAATGCTCCATCGGCGTCAGAGAAGCATTGATTGTCTCCGACGCTGTACAGGCCTGTTTTTGCACGGTGCTGAGGACTTGCTGGATCAAAGTAATACCATTTGCCCGACAGGTATCCCCATCCTGTTGCAAGGGCGCCGTTGGCTTGGGCCCAGCACCAACCGCTTTTCGTGCTACCGAGCCAACGGTTCGCAGCCATGCGGCCGGACCCGTCGCAGTAGTACGCCGTTCCGCCGTCGTCCACGAACCCCGTGGCCATGGCCCCGGACGTGCGGTCGAGCCAGTACCAGGAGCCCCCGTCGCGGAGCCATCCGGTGCGCATGGCCCCCGAGGGGTTCAGGTAGTACCACGTCCCGCCCTGCTTGAGCCAGCGGTTCGCCAGCATGGCCCCCGAGCCGTCCGAGTAGTACCAGGCGGCGCCGTCCCGGTACCAGCCGGTCGCCATCGCTCCGGACTCGGGATCGAGCCAGTACCAGGAGCCCCCGTCGCGGAGCCATCCGGTTTTTGCGGCTCCGCTGGCTTCGAGCCAGTACCAAACTCCGCCGGAACGATGCCATCCGTTGCTCAGCATCCGTCCGCTAGGATCGGACAGGTAGGTGCGGTTGCCGTCCGAAAACGTCCCTGTTTTCATTTTTCCGGTTTCATCCAGGTAATACCAGCTGCCACCCGTTTTGACCCAGGAATTCTCGGTGGCATAGGGGCTTTTGTTGAACCAGTACCAAAAGCCTTCGTGGAGCACCCATCCAGACTGAGCGGTTTCCTTTCCGTCGAAGAAGGCGGTCAAGTGAGGGGAAGTGTCGCTCGCATGAAATGCCAGCCCCTTTTCCATGGGTTCTGAGGGGTCAGTGGGGGATTGAGCGGCTTGATCGTCGTCTTCGGCGTTGCCGTTCTTTTCATCATCTAAAGGATCATCTTTTTGGGAGGCGTTTTCGCCGCTGACTATGTTTGGCAGTGGCTGTTCGGAAATGCTTACTGGCTTGTCTATCTGCTTTTTACTATTCGAATCGTTTTCTTCAATTCGTTCGACGGTGTCATTCTGAAGTGAATCTTGTGTCGTGATAGCGGAGCGGTTTTCGGTATTTGCGTACGAGGGCTCGGCGAAAGAGATTATTGAAAGCAGAACCGCAGTGCCAAAAAGAACGACCAGCATACGAAAAATACCTGTTCGCATGAACTGCACTTCGGGTGGTGAAGAGGCGATTGCTCGTTTCATAATGACCTCCTTGCTTTGGCGCCAATGCAACTACTTATTTCATTAGAATTAGTTTAGCAGGTTTGAGCGCTGCACATGGTTGCATGGGCAGCGCGTTGCGTAAGATCGGTGAGAGATATAAGTCCGTTATGCAAGCTGTTCGGCGAATATGCGTAATGCAATGCCATGGAACCGCTTTTGCTCGATTGACTCTTGCTCGGTCAACTGGAGATCGGTATTGACTCGATATGCATGGCTGGATGCGTGATGTATGCGAAGTTCGGCAACGTCCAGTCGAAATATCATTCCGAGGCTATCTTCTTGTCGGGTGTTGTCGATGGGTCTGGTTTGCAGCAAAGGGATATCGGTTGGGTGATTTGTCGTACTCGAGAGGGGCGTGCGACGCGGCTTTTATTCAGCTGACCAAGATGTACCGTCTCCGAAATCAAGATATTTAGGTAGATGCGTGTGCCTGTCTTCTACAGATGGAAGTTGCTCCCAATTTCCATAAGTGGCTTCCAGGAACTTTTTCCACAGTGCGGGCGCAGGGAACTCGTGTTTCTCGAAGGGGAGCATGGTTGCGGGGAGCAGGTCGCTTCTTCTGAATCCGGGAACATTAGGCCATGGAAGAGAGAGGTACAGAGACGACGAATCTCCTTCCCCAAAAAGGATGGATCGTTCGAAGTTCTTTCGAATCGAGTTCGGGTTGCAGAGTTTCGATACAATGAGATGAGCGGTTTTGCACATGCCCCTCTCTGCTGCACCTAGCAATCCCTTGTGCGGTACAACGATTTTTCCAGTGTAATATAGGTAAAGAATCGATTGCCATATTCGGGCGTTACGAATTTGTTTTTTTCTGAGGTCAAGAGTGTTTTCGAGCCGGTCGTAGGGGAAAACATCAACGAAAATTCCCTGGTTGCATCCCGCTTCTATAGTTTCTTCGGTGTAGTATTTTGTCCCGTCTTTATAAACCTTGGCAAACATGGCGGCATAACCGGGGGTGTTGGACCCATCGTGGAAAGAAAAGCCTGCTGGAAGCCTGGTTTTTGCAAGGGATACGAAACGATCGTAGTCTTCGCGGATCATGCCGACGTCGATGTCGTCGTCCCAAGGGATGAAGCCTTGGTGGCGCGCTGCCCCAAGTGCTGTACCGCCGTCGAGAAACCATGCGATATCGTGCTGAAGGCAAAAGTCTTTTAGCACGAGCAGGATTTCAAGCTCGATACCCTGAAGTTTTTTCAATGCTTCTGAGTTGTCCATACTTGTCTCCTACGTGGTTTCTTTAGAGCGTTTCATGAAGTGCTTCTGCATTGCGCTCTTGCGCAGTGGAGCAGGCAAGAGATGTTAAGCGCGCTGTTTCGTTCCAAGAGAATTTATCTATTACCAGCTTGTTGATGCTTTCTCCCATGGCGCGGCACCGAGCGCGATTTCGGTTGAGATCGCGTATTGCGTCGGCAATCGTTTTACCGTCTGCTGAAGGGAGTATTACGCCGAATGCATCGCTTGGTACAAGCTCCTGCACGCCTCCTACATTGGTGACAAGGGGCGCCGCCTTGCAGGCTGCTGCTTCTAATAGAGAGGTTGAGAATCCTTCCGAGCGCGAGGGTAGGCAGAATATATCGGACTCTTTAAGCAGAGCCGATATATCCCGTGCTTCCAGACGTCCAAGGAAGGTTACGTTTGAGAGTGGTTCTTTCGTTAGGGTTTCTTTAAGAGGGCCTTCTCCTGCAACGAAGAAATGAATCAAAGGTTCGTCAACTAGCATGCGTGCTGCTTCTGCGAGTGCGGGTATGCCCTTTTCCGGGATCAACCTTCCGGTAAAGGCTACGGCAAATGCATTGTTCGACAAATTGGCCTCACGTCGGAATGATCGATGCGAGGCGCTTTCCGCAAAAGCTAGCGCATCAATGGAATTGTTGAGCACGCCGCATGCTTCGATGCCAAAATGCCGGAGCCATTCAATACCCGCTTGGGAAACGGCGTAGTAGTCGGCAGAATGGCGCTTTACCAACTCGGTGACAGCGTGTTCAACGATGGCAACAAAGGGATCGACTATCTTGTTACCCATGGTTAGGTGAGCGGATCCATGATCTACGATGATTGGTCGGATGCCCTTAAGCTCAGCTAACTTTACTCCTTCGAGACTGTGACGGTAGAAGCGAGTGTTGATGGTTATGTAGTCGATGCTTTGCTCGAGGAGATAGTTCGCGAGCTTTCGATAGGTGCTGTTATGACGCGTGATTGGATATCTCCCATTGAGGAACTTGTAGCAGGGCAGGCGAACTATTTCGATTTCTTGCTCAAGGAGCTCTGTATTGGGGAGATCGTGCACGTTCGAAGTAACGATGATCACGCGGTTCCCTTGTTCGGACAGTGCGCGAGCGAGATGCTGGGTGTATTTTTCTACCCCTCCGACGTGTGGAAGGTAGTGGGCGGAAAATATGCAGAAGGTTTTCTTCATGATCCGAATAGCTTCTTCGTATGTTGGCTTAGGATGCGTCAGTGTCGGAAGGGTTTCGCGGGCTTTCGTCTTTATTATTGAGTTCCTTTATTAACAATGCTTGCTCTTGCACGAGGTTCTTGATCATGCCTGCCTGTTTGCTTGCAATCGAACTGAGCGAAAGTGAAATGGCCAGCAGGAAAAACAACCCAATAAAGAAGATGAAATTGGAGGGCGTTTCGAAGCCTAGCAGGGCTGAGATTTGGTACAGAGGCAGCGGGAACAAAGCGCATAGTAAAATAGCAATCGTGAGCGCCATCCAGAGCAAAGAGTATTTGAGGAGTAGCTTTTCTCGTGCAACGAGGTGGATGACGTATGCAAAAAAGGCAATGCACAAGATGATTGCAACGACCTGAAGAACAAACACGAAACCCTCTCCCTTTATGATCGTGCACGCTTGTGCGAAAAGCTGACAATTGAGATAGCAAGTGAAACTTTGATCATGTAGTACAGGCTGGAAAGTCCTCTGATGGATGATTTCCCGCCTTGACGTTCGTGCATGATGACGGAGGCTTCGTCGACGGACAATCCTGACTTGATCGCGAGCATGATTGACTCAGGTTCCGGATAGTCGGTTGGATAGTTTTCGCAAAACAGCGTCAGGGCTTTTCTGCTTGAAGCCCGAAAGCCTGACGTAGGGTCGGTTATGCGCCTGCCGGAGAACAGCCTTATCCAAAAAGACAACCAAACAATGCCCAACCTTCTAAGGGCGGTCGATTGGAAGCCGTCAGTGTCGTTCACAAAGCGGGATCCGATAGCTAGGTCAGATCCCGCTTCGACGAGGCTGACGAGATGCGAAATGAAGGCGGCATCGTGCTGTCCGTCGCCGTCGAATTGAATATCTACGTCATAGCCATTACGCAGTGCGTATTTATGGCCTGCCTGGACGCAGCCGCCTATGCCGAGGTTTTGGGGGAGGTTCAGGATATTGAATCCATTTGCTTCGCATATGGATTTGGTTTCGTCCGTCGACCCGTCGTTGACGACGATATAGTCGTATCCTGCGGCAATTACATCGCCTACGACCGAGGCAATGCTCTCTTGCTCGTTGTACGCGGGGATGATTACCAGAGCTTTCAGGTGCTGCTTGTTCAAATGTGTATCTGAGGTATTCATGCTTTGAAGTATACCGTGTCGGAACGATAAGGGGTAGCAAAGTGGCGAAGCTGGCGAAAAACACGTTAAGTCCTTGAGGGTTTTCGACGAAGCCCGAAGGACGATCCGGTGTTTTTTGCCCTTCCCTTTTTGCTAAGCGATGTGAGCGTATTTGGATTATACGGACGCCTTATTGAATAAAGCGGTGACGTTGGCTATCATTCATGTAATGGAAGACATCTGCATATTTACCCCTACTTATAATCGGGCTTACATGCTGGAGGCTTTGTTCGAAAGCTTGAAAGCCCAGACCTCCCAGCGGTTTTACTGGCTCATTGTCGATGACGGGTCCACCGATGAGACGCGTTCTTTGGTGGAGCGGTTTTCTTCCGAATCTTCGTTTAGGGTGGTGTACGTCAAGCGGGAGAACGGCGGAAAGCAGCGGGCGCATAACACCGGGGTAGAGTGTTGCGAGAGCGAATTGTTCTTTTGTGTAGACTCCGACGATGTGCTTGTGCCGTGCGCAGTTGAAGTGATTCTGGATGCATGGGAGGTCTATCGAGCGAATACTTCGGTCGCTGGGCTTGTGGGACTATGTGGTCGTGATGAGAATACTCCGCTTGGCACGCGCATGCCACAAGGTGAACGGACTATCACTTTTTGGAATCTGTACTACAAGAAGGGGCATAGAGGGGATTCAGCACTCGTTTATCGTACCGAGATCCTGCGGCGCTACCCGTTTTTCGTTGCGGAAGGCGAGAAGTTCATGGCGGAGCCGTATGTATATCACCAGATAGATCTCGAATATATACTCGGAGTGGTTGATTCAGTGTTCATCGTTCGGGAGTATCTTGAAGATGGCTATACTCATAACGTTCGGGAAATCACGAAGCGGAATCCTATCGGATACCGGATTCTTAAGCGCATGTATATCGAATATTCAGATACCTTGTACCTAAAATTCTATAATTCCATCCTTTATTTGGTTGGATGTAAGCTAAGCGGCATGAAAAGCGGCGTAAAAAATGCTCCCAATCCCATCATTGCTGCATTCGCCTATCTGCCGGCGGTTTTGCTGTGCAAGACCGTGTATCGTTGAGCAAGGAGCAGTCTATGCGAGAGATTACTCTCGATGGGGCGAAATGGCTCAAATTCGAAATTACGATGGAAATCGATGCTCTCTGTCGAAAGCGTGATTCGGTATCTTGCCTTGATGCCGGGATGTTGTTTGGCGTCGTGTCGCGCAAGGAATCCAAGAGTGAACGCGAGTGGCTAACGTCGTATTGGGGTGAGCCTGCAACTCCCCTCTTTTTTAGGGTCGCCGATGAGAACATGGTCGTGCCTGGAAAACGCATTGGTTCGTGTTGTAGCTTCGATTCGCGGGCTTATGCTTTCTTTTTGGGCCGTAGGGCTAATTCGACCGTCGCTTTTGGGGATTGCACGGGGTCTTTCCCCTTAGCATGCAGATCTATTTCACTTTTGCCGCACTTATTAGAGAGGCGACGGATCGCATGAGCAGTGATTGGCGTGAAAGTCGGTCGATGGCCGAGAATGGGGTGGAGCCCCTGTCCATCAGGCAGAACATGCTGTGGAATTCCGGTGGGTCGATTACCTATCTGGCTTGCCAATGGCTCATTACCATTTTGGTGGTTCGCCTGTCAGACGGATACGAGGCTGCAGGTACCCTCTCTCTCGCGATGTCGGTGTACAATATATTTTCACCTCTTGCTATCTACCGCATGTACACTTACCAAGTATCCGATGTGAAGCGCGAGAATTCCGTCGGAGAGTATCTTGCCTTCCGTGCTATTACGTCTTCGGCAGCTTTGCTCGGATGCCTCGTCTATGCTGCATTGACCTGCCCGACGTCGAGCCTTCTTGCTGTTGTGCTGTATGCGGTATACAAGGTTGCGGGGCTTTTGATTGACGTGCTCCACGGTCTCGACCAAGTGAACAGACGTATGGATTACATCGGGAAGTCCCTTATCATCCAGGGCCTTTTCACTCTTGCGGCATTTTGCTCGGTGTTTGTAGCTACGTCGAGTCTCGAGCTTGCGCTTGTTTCGATGACGGTTGTCACAGTGCTGGTGGGCGTGCTGTATGATTACCCTCGCTCGAGTCGGTTCGAGTCGATGAAGGTTGGGATCTCGCGAGAAAAAGCCCTGCACCTGCTCAGGTATTGCTTTCCTATTGTGATAGCTGCCGTGGCTTGTGCGGCTGTTCCTTCGATTCCGCGTCAGTTCTTGTCATTTTCGCAGGGCGAGGCAGCGCTGGGCATTTATGCTTCGGTTGCCGCCCCTGTTGCTATTATCCAGATGGGCGCGAGTTATATCTACAGTCCTTTGCTTAGCGTTTTCTCCGAACAGTACGCCGAAAAGAGGGCTAAGGATTTGACTGTCACATTTTGCAAGGTTGTGCTTGGCGTTGCGGCGATCGGAGTTGTCTGTGCCGTCGGTTTCGAGTTTTTGGGCCCCTGGCTTCTGACGCTTATCTTCGGTCAGAGCATCGAGCCGTACACGTACTTGCTGATCCCTATCATCATGAGCGCTATTGTCTCGGCTTACGTATGGTTTTTTAACGATTTGCTCGTCGCTCTTCGGTGTTTTAAGGGGAGCTTTGTCGGAAATACTCTATCTGCGGTCGTCGCGCTGCCGGTCACGTTTTTTTTCGTGAACGCATTTGGCATGAATGGCGTGAGCTTTACCATGATTGTGTCCTATGGAATAGGTGCCGTGGTCATGGCGTTGTATTTGATTGCGTTGGTGAGGCGTGGCTTGAGGGAAGGGTCTTTCTAGCGGGTAGTTTCAAACTTACGACAGTGCTCGATTCTTGCTTACCTTATTGGAGGATATGCAGGTTAGTTAGTGGTTTGTTAAAAGTTTGTTTGGTGGCGGTAGCTAACGTTTAGTATGAGAGAATGGCACTTTGCTGGAGCTGGTAGCAATTCCTTTTTTTTGGCGGAGATGCTCTTGGTTGAAAGGGCGTGCCGGGAGTACGCAGGGTTTTCTAGAGGCGAGGATGATGGCTAAAGTGCTGATGCGTTTTGTTCAGATGCATAAGACCGATATGCTGCTTGGTGGAGTTATCGTTGCGTTGGCGGTTCATGCCTTGTACTGCTTTTCTTTCAGCGACTCTCGTATTGCCCTTGCGTTTGCGATTGTCTCAGCTGGGTTGGTTTGTGTCGTATATTCGGCTTCTCAGATTCTACGTTCCAAAGGTAAGCTCAAGGTTGAAACGCTTTTTCTGCTGAGCATAATATGCTGCGGGTTGTTGTACTCGCTTGTATTTGCGCCTGGCACGGTTCCCGATGAGAGTTATCATTTTCAGGCTTCGTACAAAATGGCAGACCAGCTTCTGTTTTTGGGCCCTACTTCGGATAATCTTCCGATGAGGGCAGATGACGCCCAGCTCCTTCGGGCCATGGATGAGTCTCAAACGGTGGGGTATGAGAAGTACGACATGATGGCACGTAACTTTGTCCTGTTTGCTGGACAGGTTGATTATGTCTCCTTCACCCCCAGGTCGGTTTTTGACTGGGGTGCGAATCCTCCTTACATCAAGTTGCCGTCAGCTTTGGGGATCGTGTTAGCTAGCTTGCTTAATCTTGGAAGCTATCCGTTGTTTTATCTGGGTCGCTTTTTCAATATGATGATGTTTGCTTTATTGGCATACTGTGCAGTTCGTATCACGCCTGTTGGAAAAAACACGATGATGGTTGTGGGCTTGCTGCCGATGACGCTGCATGTAGTGTCATCATATTCATACGATGCTGGCATCATAGGGCTGGCATTTTTGCTTACGGCGTTGTGCTTCAGGGCTTTGTACGGCGAAGGTCAGATGAAGCGCCATGATAAAGTGGGCCTTGTCATTGTGGCCGCCCTTTTGGCTCCTTGTAAGGTTGTGTACACGGTTATCGCTTTACTGGTATTGTTTATCCCTAATAAGCGCTTTGCTTCGAGGCGCTCTGCATTGCTGTACAAGTCGATCGTGATAGCCTGCTCACTTGTCGCGGTTTTGGGTACGCGGATGGCTACGCTTCTTCAGATGGCTGATGTGGGATCTTCCGTTTCGGCCGGGCTGGATGTTCGAGGGGAAGAGCAAGGGACATTCTATAGTCTCTCTGGCATGTTGTCCGATCCTCTCGATGCCGTTCTTCTTTATTTGAGAACTTTTGATGCCATGGGCCCCTTTTATTTGGACACTCTGGTAGGTGGCTCTCTAGGGTGGTTTCAGCCCGAAATCCACGCTCCGTTGTTCATTACTCTGCCACTATTTTTTGCGCTACTCGTTTCCGCCCAAAGGAGCGAAGATGATCGTGCGTTGGTTCCGGGGGTCCATCGCGTCGTTTTCGCGGTCCTCGCTATAGCCGGTTGGCTGGCTGTGATGTTGTCGATGACGGTTGGATGGACGTTTGTAAGCGAGAGGGTTATTCAAGGTGTTCAGGGTCGATACTTCCTTCCCCTGCTCCCGATGGCTCTCGTTGCGGCTAGAAGCCGGCACGTGTCAATAGATGTCCCGACTGGCTTTCTTTTTGTGTATGGTTTGCTCGCGCTGAACATCGCTTACATGGCTCGAGTGTTCTCTATCGCTGTCGGGGTTTGATGGCTTTTGCTTCTCGGATATCGATGGCGACGTTGAAAGGTGATTGTCGGTGGGAAAAATCGAAAAAGTAAAAACCCTTGCCAGGCTTTCCGTGAAGCAGCCAAAGAGCGTTGTCAAGGCTCTGGGGTATTTGGGCAAATATGGTTTTGTGGGACTTCGGGAGCGTTTGTACCAGGAAGTTGTTCTTGAGGACGAGTCAATTCCGCTTGTTTTTGGCGAGCCGGGTAGCGCGGGCGGCGGTATCAAGTTCTCTGTTCTTATGCCTACTTACAATGTTGACGTACGCTGGCTCTCGAAAGCTGTGAAATCGGTAGAACAGCAGGTGTACGGCAATTGGGAGCTTTGCATTGTCGACGATTGCTCTACTGACGATTCCGTGATGTCTTACCTTCGTTCGGTTGAAAGCGACAGAGTGAAGGTAATGCGGCTCGATCGCAATGGTGGTATATCGAATGCTACGAATGCTGCAGCACGAATGGCTGACGGCGATTACATGGTGCTGCTCGATAATGATGATCTTCTTGCTCCGAACGCTTTGCTGGAGTTCTATCTTCGCCTATCGACTACGCAGGCGGATGTTGTCTATAGCGACAATGATGTCGTGGACGAGAATGGCACGAGGCTCGCCGTGCTGCACAAGCCTGACTGGTCGCCTGATCTGTTGTTGTCGCAGATGTATGTTGGGCATTTGCTTGGGTTTAAGCGATCTTTGTTCGAGGAGGTCGGAGGGTTTCGCCCGGAATTCGACGGAAGCCAGGATTACGACCTGCTCCTACGTCTTGTCGAGCGCTCGAGTCGGATAGAGCATATTTCCGAGATCCTTTATTCGTGGCGGGCATTGCCTACGTCTACCGCTGCTAACCCAGATTCGAAACCGTATGCGCAGACGGCAGGCCTTCATGCTGTTCAGAGTCATTTGGATAGGACGTTGGGGGAGGGTAAAGCCTGTGCATGCGAAACCGATTCGCTATATGTGTACGACGTGCGTTACGAATTGCGCGACAAGCCAAAAGTCTCCATTATTATCCCTACGAAGGATCATGTCGATGATCTGAGGGCTGCGATCGAGAGTGTTTTCGATAAAACAGAGTATCCTTCGTATGAAATACTGATTCTCGACAATAATTCGGAATTATCGGAGACAAAGGCATACCTTCGTTCGCTCGAACAGGAATTCGGCAACGTTTCGGTCATTGATGCTTCGTATCGATTCAATTGGTCGAAGTTGAACAATCAGGGGATTGAAGAAGCGAGCGGAGATGTTTTTGTCTGTTTGAACAACGATGTGGTAATTAGATCTGCGGACTGGCTCGACCGGTTGGTCGAGAATTGCATCCGCGAAGACATCGGGGTAGTCGGGGGTCTTTTGCTTTATCCTGATGAAACCATTCAACATGCGGGTGTTGTTGTGGGAATGGGCGGCTGGGCTGATCATGTGTACAAGGGTGCAGCTCCCGTTCATTGCGGTAATCCGTTCATTTCGCCCATGGTAGCACGCAATGTTTCGGCTGTGACAGGTGCTTGCATGGCGTTTTCAAGGGATACCTGGGAGCGCATCGGGGGCTTCAATGAAGACTTTGTCGTTTGCGGAAGCGACGTGGATTTGTGTCTTCGCGCGGAGCGCAATGGTCTTCGAAACCTGTACCTTCCCGGCGTGGTTCTGACTCATTACGAGTCGAAAACTCGTGACCCGAAGGATATTCCGGAAGTCGATTTCAGCTTATCGAAAGCTATGTATCGTAGATATGTTGCTGCGGGCGATCCGTATTACAATTCAAACTTGGACTACGGCTCGTGCATTCCGAAGGTGGTGTCGCGTAGGGAGAAACTGCGTCGTGCGGCGCTCGATTGTTATTCGACGGACATCCTCGAAACGCGTGCTATGAACTTTAGAAGAGTGTCGAGTGATCGTCCTCGTATAAACCTGCTCGTCCCCTCGATTAATGCAGAGGACGTGTATGGCGGTATTGCGACGGCGCTCAGTTTCTTTGATCGTCTGGTGGCGGAAACGGGGGTGGACGCTCGCATCCTTGTGATTGACAGCGAACCGCGCATGGAGTCGCTTTCTCGTTTTCCTGGGTACGAGTTCGTTTCAATGGATGAGGAAAGCGATGCGCGATTACAGATTGTGCCCATAGGAAGAAGAAATGGCAAAACAATGCCCGCTTCTCCTAAGGACTGGTTCGTGTGTACTTCTTGGTGGTCTGCATATTGCTATCAGGATGAATGTGAGCGACTCAAGAAGCAGGATGGGTGTTTTCTTGAGAATCCGATGATATATCTTATCCAAGATTACGAACCTGGATTCTACGCCTGGTCGTCGCGTTACTTGCTTGCCGAATCGACGTATAGGAGCCCTGTTCCCACTGTCGCGGTTTTTAACTCACGGGAGTTGAAGGGCCATTTCGATTCTCTTGGATATGAGTTTAAGCACTCGTTTGTTTTTGATCCGTTCTTGAATGGATCGCTTCTTGAGCGATTGGACCAGCTTGGCGGAAAAGTAGGGAAGCGTCGTCAGATCATGGTGTACGGACGTCCCGGAACTGACAGAAATGCTTTCGAGCTTGTCGTAGAATCCCTCCGTCGTTGGATCGATCTCCAAGAGGACCATGGTTTATGGGAGATTGTTTCCGCCGGGGAACAGCATGCCCCGGTTTATTTGGGGCATGGTCGCTACCTGACCTCGGTTGGAAAGCTGACCATCGAGGAATATGCTCAGCTGTTGGCTGAATCATACGCGGGCATTTCTCTTATGGTGTCGCCGCACCCGAGCTATCCGCCGCTCGAGATGGCGGCATTTGGTGTGCGTGTGATTACGAATGAGTATTCCGGAAAAGATCTGTCGGACTTTGGTGAGAGCGTGGTTTCTCTGGCTCGTTCCACTCCTGGTGAAATAGCTGCTTCGCTGCAGGAGGTGTGTAGCTCGTTCGAACGCGAAGTGCCCTGTGGTCGCGTTCGTCCGGGGTACCTGACAAATCGCGATCTTTTTCCGTTCATTCAAGAGATTAAGAAGCTTATAGACGAGAACTAAGGGGCTTGTCGGGTTCGCGTGGGCGTCTGGATTAAGCAGTGGTTCGGTATAGGTTGGCTTGTGGGCAAATCGGTGGAGAAAATAGGCGACGCTTGCTGAAACGGTATACTAGATGTGTTTTCGATTGAAAGAGGTTTGGTCATGAAAGGCATCATACTCGCAGGCGGGTCGGGCACGCGCCTGTACCCGCTGACCACGGTCACGAGCAAGCAGCTTCTGCCCGTGTACGACAAGCCGATGATCTACTACCCGCTGTCGGTGCTCATGATGGCGGGCATCCGCGAGATCCTGATCATCTCGACGCCCCAGGACCTGCCCAACTTCGAGCGCCTGCTCAAGGACGGGTCGGGCTACGGCGTGAGCCTGTCCTACGCCGAGCAGCCCTCGCCCGACGGCTTGGCGCAGGCGTTCGTCATCGGCGAGGAGTTCGTCGGCGGCGACAGCTGCGCGCTCGTCCTGGGCGACAACATCTTCTACGGCAACGGCCTGGGCCGCCATCTGCGCGCCGCGGTCGAGCGCGCCGAGACCACGGGCGGCGCCACCGTGTTCGGCTACCACGTGGACGACCCCGAGCGCTTCGGCGTGGTGGAGTTCGACGAGGGCTTCAACGCCGTCTCCATCGAGGAGAAGCCCGAGAACCCCAAGTCGAACTACGCGGTGACGGGCCTGTACTTCTACGACTCCCGCGTGTGCGAGCTGGCCAAGAAGGTCGAGCCGAGCGAGCGCGGCGAGCTGGAGATCACCACGCTCAACCAGATGTACCTCGCCGACGGCTCCCTCAGCGTGGTCACGCTCGGGCGCGGCTACGCGTGGCTGGACACGGGGACCATGGAGAGCCTGTTCGAGGCTTCCGAGTTCGTGCGCGCCGTCGAGCGCTCCCAGGGCCTGTCGGTGTCGGTGGTGGAGGAGATCGCCTACCAGAACGGCTGGATCGACCGGGAGCGGCTTCTGGACGCCGCCGCGAAGTACGGCAAGTCCGTCTACGGCCAGCATCTGAGGAAGGTCGCCGAGGGGAAGATCGTCCCGCACAAGGAGGCGATGTAGGCATGAGGATTCTCGTGACCGGAGGCAGCGGCCAGCTAGGCAACGAGATAAGGCGCTGCCTGGAGACTATGGGCGCCGAGATCGGCCCGATCCCGGAGGCGTACGCGGGAGCGAGCGCGGAGTACGTCGACTACGACGCCCTCGACGTGTCGGACGGGGCCGCCGTGGCCGCCTGGTTCTCCGAGCGCGGGCCTTACGACCTGGTTGTCAACTGCGCGGCCGTCACGAACGTGGACGGCTGCGAGAAGAACGAGGCGGGCGCCTACCGCGTGAACGCCCATGGAGCGGAGCACCTTGCGCGCGCGTGCGAAGCCTGCGGGGCGAAACTCGTGCACGTGTCGACGGACTACGTGTTCCCCGGCGACGACCCCGAGCCGCGCGAGGAAGGCGATCCGGTGGGACCCATCAGCGCTTACGGGCGCACGAAGTGGGCGGGGGAGGTTCTGGCGACCGACGCCTGCAGCCGCGCGTTCGTGGTCCGCACCGCCTGGCTCTACGGATACGTCGGCGGCAACTTCGCGAAGACCATGATGCGCCTCGCGCGCGAGCGCGGCAGGATCAGCGTCGTGGCCGACCAGCTCGGGAACCCGACTTCCGCCAACGACCTGGCGTACGAGATCCTGCGTATCGCCCAGACCGAGAATTACGGCACGTATCACTGCACGAACGAGGGCACCTGCTCATGGTTCGATTTCGCGTGTGCGGTGGTGGACGGCGCCGGCATCCCGTGCGAGAAGGAGGGGCTGACGTCTTCCGAGTACAAGGAGCGCTTCCCCCAGAGCGCGGATCGTCCTGCGTACTCGAGCTTGCGCAACAAGCGCCTGGAGGACACGATCGGAAACGATATGCGTCCGTGGCGCGAGGCGCTCGCGACTTATCTGGAACGATTGCTTCGGATAGGGGGATGACCTTCCTTTGTCGTCTCTTAACTCACTGATCTTGTTTTTCGAGACGTTCGTTCTGTGCTAGCTTATTAAAAAGAGCGGTGAGAGTTTTCTTGGCTTGTGAAAAACGGGTTGTTTGAACCGTGATTACGCGATAGTTGGTTTCGCGCATGCTTTGTTGCTCGGCGGCCGAAGGGAGCTTTCCAGCTCGAAAATCCTCAATTGCCAGATAAGCCATCCCGTCGTCTTTGAAGTCTCCAATATCCGGGTTTTTTGCAATAGGGATAACTCCATATGAGAGGTATTCGATTAGCTTCGTTGGACAGGCTACCTTGTTCACAGTGGAGCTGTCTCGGAGTATGAACCCGAAATCGCTTGTAAGGTATTCTTCGCGAAGGGCTTCGGGACTTTTTGTGCCGACTGTTAGCATTGCGGGTTCAGAATGATCGCTCCATCGGGTGCTTAGCTCGGAAGTGTCGGGAAGAAAGAGTCTGTATTGGCATAGATTAGGCTGAGACTCTATCGCATCAATCATTTCATCGAATAGTTGCCACGCTTGCGTACCTCCTGCATATATGACGGTAGGAGGTACGCAAGCGGTTTTCTCGATTGGCGCTACGGGAGAGTTGTCCATGTCGAAAATCGGCATAACTAAGCATTCAGCGCCACTGCTTTCCTCGGGATGTTTCTCTTGGATATGCCTCACCATGCTGTTTGTAACTGCTACCATAACCGAAGCACGCGATACGGCTAGTTTTTCGACTCTTTCCAATGCTCGAGCCCGTTCCTCATCTCCGAAGAGTGCAAGCTCTTCTTCGGGGACTGCTCCATGGAGGTCCAAGACAACCTCGCCGTTGTAATCATTGATCAAATCGGCATCAAAGCAATGAATGCTGTGACAGTAGATGAATCGCGCTCTTTGGGCTATCGATTCGAATAGGTTTTTCACTTGATGAGCTTGCTCATATTCGATAAGGATATGGTTTTGATCAACTATTCTTGCTGATGCCCAGTGAGTCTGCGGATTTGGGTAAAAGTGTATTCGTAAGGCTTTGCCAGGAAAAAGGGAGTCGATGTTTTTGATGCGTCGGTAATAACCATCCGTGACATTCCCGCTGTTGAACATAGGGGCGAAAACGCAGATGATAGGTCGCCCTGTAAAATGATCGGTACTCAGTAGCAGTGAAAGATATGATCTTAGGGCCTCTTCGGTTGCTTCGCAAGCCGTTGCTTCCATACGGGTGGACATGAGGCGTATGTTTCCGCATCGGGTCATTGCTTCTATGAGCTTGTCATTGCGTTCGGCTTCTTGGATGCTCCGCTGATTTAGATGTAGACCAAAAGCTTTCTTGCGCGAGCTCGCTCGTTCTTGATTGACCGTATTCTCGATAATGTCTGCATTGGCGATGATGTCTTGCAGGAAGTAGTTCCCTCTAGGCATTCATTCCTCCTGATGTTGCGCTCAGAATATGCTTCACGATGCGTTCTGCTGCATGTCCATCCCCGTAAGGGCAGGCGGCGGCAGCCATTGCCTGATAGAGCTTTTTGTCGTCGAGTAGTTTTTTCATCTCGATCTCTATGGTGGTCGTTTCCGTTCCGACGAGGATGGCGGCTCCGGTTTCAATGATCTCTTCGCGTTCGGTTTCTCGTCTTAGGACTAGAACGGGTTTGTCCAGGAAAGGAGCCTCCTCCTGAAGGCCTCCCGAATCCGTCATTACAAAACTGCACAGTGCCATCAGGTTATGCATGTCGATTACATCAACAGGGTTCACCAGGATAACATTGGGAAGGTCTCCTAGGATTTCACGAACCGTATTTTGCACCGAGGGATTTAAGTGAACTGGATAGACGACTTGAGCATCGGGGCGCTGAGCGCAGACGTTGCGTATTGCGCTACATATATTTCTGAGCGGCTCCCCTAGGTTTTCACGGCGATGGGCTGTCAAGAGTATCGTTGGGCGAGAGAAATCTACTCGATTAAGCTCCGCGCAGTTGAATTTGTAGTCGTTTCGCATAGTGTACGCGAACGCGTCAAGAGCTGTGTTTCCCGTAACCCATACTCGGTCGACTATGCCCTCTTTGTATAGCGCATCCTTGTTTTTTTGGGTGGGTGCAAAATGAAAGGTAGCAAGAGCCGATATTAGTTTCCTGTTCATTTCTTCAGGAAAAGGAGAGTATCGGTTGTGCGTACGCAACCCAGCCTCCACATGTCCTATGGGAATTTGCTGATAGAAGGCCCCGAGGGCTGCAGACATGCTGGTAGTGGTATCTCCATGAACCAAGACAAGATCGGGGCGCACTGTTTCGAGCGTGTCGGTAATGCCCGAAAGCACCCCTGTAGTAATGGAGCTGAGGGTTTGCTCGCTTTTCATGACGGCTAGATCGAAGTCGGGTTCGAGGTGAAACGCTTCGAGTACCTGGTCCAGCATTTCTCGGTGTTGACCCGTCACGCAAAGCACGCTGTCGATCAATGGCTCGCTCTCAAGTTTCTTGACTAAAGGAGCCATTTTTATGGCTTCGGGTCGCGTGCCGAAGATCGATAGTACGCGCATGAGGTGTCCTTTCTGCAGGTTGCGTTGCAGTGCGTTGGTCCGCTCTGGATGTTTAGGAGCCGATCAGGATTCTGAACGCTTCCAAGCGTGGTAGAGTAGCTCTCGATCAGTGGATCCCAGAACCGATTCCCCACCAAAAAACGAAATGCCGCTAATAGTCTTGCGGTTGCGCTCCATGAACATCATGCAGGAAGAGACACTTTCGAGGTTTGTGGGGTCTTCCAAAAGCATTGCCGCACTCGTCTTTCCTGCGTATCCGATTATCGAGAGCAGCTCTGGCCATTGACTGAGGGTTTGGGAGCCGACGCATACTTCTACAGGTGCACAGGCGTTGCGCTTCTTGGACTCGTCCAGGACCGCTTGGGCGATGGATAGGACCGTCTCCTCGTTGTTTTCGTCGGCAAGCGTTTTGACGGTGATTCCCTGCTCGGACAAGCTGGCGCAAAGAGGATGGCTTGCGATCGATCCAACGGCAAAGATGGAGTGAATACCCTCTTCTACGAGCATTCGAGAAAGATCGCTTGCTCGATCTTTCTCCTCTCCCGTAAGCACAAAGAAGGGTGCTCGAATTCCGTACGAAAGCGGCGCGGCGCAAAATGCTTTCGCATTATCTTCGAAAGCAGCAATCAGGGCAGTGTCCCCCCATAGGCTGCTTTGGGCTCCAAGTTGCAGAAGCTCTATCGACAGGTTCAGCGATCCGGGGCGCTTGGGAAGATAGATGACTTTAGGTTTCCACGGCAAAGACGAGACCTGCTCCAGTACGTTTTCCGAATTGCGATCCTTATCGAGAAGCAATATCGTGGTTGGTCTCTTGCTGGAGAGATATTGCTCTATGATCTCCGGAAGATGGTCAGACCTAACGGGTAGCACGGGCGCGTTCTTCGCCCCGGCGAACCCGCAAGCCGCGATGGCGTTTACATGGGTTGCATCGCAGACGAGCGTCACCATGTCGACGGACTCTTCGCCCCAGCCCCGAACAGCGGCCCTGACTGCGGTTCCATAAAGGCTGTCTCCGTCGATTGATGCAAGATCTTTCTGCTGGAGTGCTTTGCCGGCTGTGCTGCTCAGCGCTTCGAACACGCGCCGCTCGGCTTCGGGGCTTCCGGTGCGCCCGCCTAGGCCACCGTAGACGCGGCAGACGGTGGCGGCGTCGCCTATCATGCGGGTATGGCCCTTTTCAATCCATATCGCCTTGTTGCACATACGCTCGATCTGCGCATTGCTGTGCGACACGATGAGAACGGTCACGCCGTGACGCTCGATCAGCTCATTGATGCGATCCTCGCACTTTTTCTGGAACATGAAGTCGCCTACAGAAAGGACTTCGTCTACGACCAGAATCTCCGGCACGATAACGGTGGCGATGGCAAATGCGATGCGTGCAACCATGCCGGATGAATAATTCTTGAGCGGCATATCCAAGAACTTTTCGATTTCGGCGAATTCGACAATCTCGTCGAAGTGGTCGTCGATGAACTTCTTTGAGTAGCCCAGAAGCGCTCCGTTGAGGTAAATGTTTTCTCGTGCAGAAAGCTCCGTGTCGAAGCCTGCTCCCAGCTCGATCAACGGGGCGATGTTGCCATTGATCTCGCATGAGCCTTTGGTGGGCTCTAGAACGCCTGCAATGATTTTGAGGAGCGTCGATTTGCCCGATCCGTTCGTGCCTATGATGCCGAACACATCGCCCTTCTTCACTTCGAACGATATATCGTCGAGCGCTGTGAACCCTTCGAAGAACAATTCACGGCGGGCGATCTTGATAGCATATTCCTTCAAGCTATTCAACTGTTCGGATGCCATGTTAAAGATCATCGACACGTGATCAACCTTGATCATGGTTTGGCGATTGTCGTCTGCTTGAATGCTTTCAGAGTCGCCGATCGACAGGGCAGAGGTGTTAACGTTTTCGGGCATGGTGCACCTTCGTCTCTAAACGTACAGGATGAACTTCTTTTGCTGCTTGCGGAATACGAGGACTCCCAGCAAAAGAGCGATTGCTCCGCAGCCGAAGCAAATGAGGTTGTCCATAAGACCCGGCGTGACGCCCCACATAGCTATATCGCGGAAATAGCTAACGTAGTAGTACATGGGGTTAAGCTGCATGACGGGAACCATCCACTCGGGAAGGATGTCGATGGAGTAGAACAGCGGCGTGGCGTAGGTCCATGCCGTCAGAATGACACTCCATAGATGCATAATGTCTCGGAAGAACACCGAAAGAGCGGCAAGCAGAAGACCGAGTCCCAAGCTGAACATGAACAAGTAGGTGAGGAGCACGGGCAGGAGTAGAATGTTGAACGTGGGCACCACGCGGAAAAACACCATGACGATGGCTACGGCAACAAGCGATATGGCAAAGTTCAGAAGCGCAAACACGACCTTCTCAAGCGGGAAGAGCATTTTGTTGATGCGAATCTTCTTGATAAGGGGCGCAGAATCGATGATTGATCCCATGGCTCCCGAAGTGGCGTCTGACATGAAGGTGAACAACGTCATGCCGAGAATCAGATATACGGGGAAAGGTTCGACTCCTCCGCGAAACACGACGGAGAAGACTGCCGCCAGTACGATCATCATAAGCAAGGGATTGAGCACTGACCAGGCAACGCCCAGCACGCTGCGGCGGTATTTGAGTTTGAAGTCTTTCGAAACGAGGGACTTCAGTATGAACATGTTGCGCTGCAGCGAATCTTTGGAAAAACTCATTCGGGTTCGAGCCCTCTCTTCTTCACTTCAGAATTGCGTCCAATTAATCGCAATCCCTGAATGATATCACGTGGCAGGGAGGTCTCTGGTGTTTTCATTACTTTCGCGCAACGCATCGGAGGCACCAAAGGCCGCGTGGCCTTGATTTGCCTCGTCGCGTTAGGCAGCCGGCGTCCGGCGAGCACCCTGCATAAAAGCACTTTGCATGGAAACGGTGACGCTGGCGGGCTGTGCGCTTATAATCTTATGCATTTGAGGCAATTGCACGTACAGTCGTATATAAGGATGGCTATGAAAACCTATCTCGTGACCGGCGGAGCCGGCTTCATCGGCAGCAACTTCGTCCACTGGGTGGTGGAGAACCGGCCCGAGGCGCGCGTGATCGTCCTGGACGCGCTCACCTACGCCGGCAACCGCGAGAACCTCGCGGGCATCCCCGCCGACCGCATGGAGTTCGTCCACGGCGACGTCTGCGACGCCGAGCTGGTGGACGGCCTGTTCGCACGCGCCGACGCGTGCGTGCACTTCGCGGCCGAGAGCCACAACGACAACTCCATCGCCGACCCGGCCCCCTTCGTCCGCACGAACGTGCAGGGCACCTACACGCTTCTGGAGGCCGCGCGCAGGCACGACGTGCGCTTCCACCACATCTCGACCGACGAGGTGTACGGCGACCTCGCCCTTGACGACCCGGCGCGCTTCACCGAGGACACCCCGTACCGCCCCAGCTCCCCGTACAGCTCCACCAAGGCGTCGTCGGACATGCTCGTGCGGGCGTGGCACCGCACCTACGGCGTGCGCGCCACCATATCCAACTGCTCCAACAACTACGGGCCCTACCAGCACGTCGAGAAGTTCATCCCGCGCCAGATCACGAACGTCATCTGCGGCGTCAAGCCGAAGCTCTACGGCGACGGCCTGAACGTGCGCGACTGGATACACACCGAGGACCACTCGAGCGCGGTGTGGACCATCCTCGAGAAGGGCCGCATGGGCGAGACCTACCTGATCGGCGCCGACGGCGAGAGGAGCAACATCGACGTGCTGCGCGCCATTCTGGAGGGCATGGGCCGCCCCGCCGACGAGTTCGACTGGGTGCGCGACCGCCCCGGACACGACCGCCGCTACGCCATCGACTCCTCGAAGCTGCGCCGCGAGCTGGGCTGGGAGCCCAAGCACACGGACTTCGCCGAGGGCCTGGCCGACACCGTCCGGTGGTACCGCGACAACGAGGCCTGGTGGCGCCCCGCCAAGGAGGCCACCGAGGCGAAGTACGCGAAGCTTGGGCAGTAGGGGGACGGCATGGCAGCAGGGAATATCGTGGAATCCGGCAACTTCGCCTTTGCCGACACGTCCATCGAAGGCGTGAAGATCGTCGACGTCAAGTCGTACGGCGACGCTCGCGGCTACTTCATGGAGACGTACAAGCGTCCCGATTTCGTGGCGGGCGGCATCGACGTGGAATTCGTGCAGGACAATCAGTCCTCGTCGACCAAGGGCGTGCTCCGGGGCCTTCATTTCCAGATCGAGCATCCGCAGTCGAAGCTCGTGCGCGTGGTGTCCGGCGAAGTGTTCGACGTCGCGGTCGACCTGCGCCCGGGCAGCCCCACCTGGGGCAAGTGGGAGGGCGTGGTCCTGTCGGCCGAGAACCGGCGCCAGTTCTTCATCCCCCGCGGCTTCGCGCACGGGTTCCTGGTGCTGAGCGAGACGGCGGAGTTCTGCTACAAGTGCGACGACGTCTACCGTCCGGGAGACGAGGGCGGCCTTATGTGGGACGATCCGGAGGTCGGGATCGACTGGCCGGCGCTCCAGGGTGACGAGGTGTTCGATCCGTCCAAAGTGGTGCTGAGCGACAAAGACAAGGTGAATGCCGCCTTGAAGGATTTGCGCGGATAGCCGCGGAAAGGTTCTTGCATGGTTAAGGTAGTGCGCGCTTGTCGCGGTGACGGCGTGGCTTACATCGAGGTCGCGGGGGCTACTGCTCGCGACCTCGTTCTTGTAAGCACAGCCGAGGGACGAATGCTTCCTGCATCGGTGGTTTCCCTCGGTAAGAAAACGTGTGCGATTGTGTTCCCGCTTGTTCTGTCGTCATTCTACGTCGTTGAATCGGGTGATCGCTCCTGGTCTTTCAAGATGGGCGCTACCGAATTGAAGCTGCGTTCGAAGCTGGCGTACGCATTGCGGCGAACCGAAGCTTTGCGATTGAGGGACTGCGATCTTGAAGAGTTCGCACGGTGCTTGAATGTGCGTTTTATTCAAGTGGTCGAGGATGGGTCGGAAGCTGTGGTGCGTGCTCGTGTTGATGTGCCGGACTCGGTTTCTAAAGATGCGCGGATATGCATAAACGTTCTAGATGCGGTTGGTGCTGAGACGGACCTGAGGCATATCGTCATGGAGGATTGCAAGGACGCGGTGGACGAGCGCAACCGTGCAGTCCGCCGAATTACGGTTGCTTTGAGACTGCCGATTGGCGATCATAAGGTGTGTCTGACCGCCGCGGTCGAAGACGGTTCGAGCCAGCCAGGCGGGTGCGCTCTTCTCGACGATACGTACGCCGCTTTGCGCGGCGGGTTTTTGGACGCTTCAATGGATGCGATGCATGATCCCTCGTACCATGCGTGGTGGGAGGACCATCGTGCAAGCGAAGACGACCTCCGTGCACAGGCGCGCCGTTCTTTCGATCGTCCTCCGCTGTTCAGCATCGTCGTGCCCCTGTTCCGTACGCCGATTGCCTTTTTCGACGCCATGTATGATTCGGTGCGGGGCCAAAGCTACGGGAATTGGGAGCTTATCCTGGTGAATGCGTCTCCGGATGACTCATCGCTAGCTCGCAGAATTTCCTCGATCGAAGACGAGCGAGCTGTTGTGCTCGAGGTGGAGAACGGCGGGATTGCTCAAAATACGAACGTTGGCATAGAAGCCGCTCGAGGAGATTTCATCTGCTTCCTCGACCACGACGATGCTCTTTCTCCGGATGCTTTGTACGAGTATGCGAACATTGTCGATCTTTTTCCGGATACGGATCTTCTGTATTGCGACGAAGATCGCTTCGATGCGCAGGGTCGGCACTCGGCGCCGCTTTTCAAGCCAGATTTCTCTCCGGAGCTCTTGAGGGCGCACAATTACATCACGCATTTTCTGTGCGTAAGCAGCAAGTGCGTTTCTTGCATTGGTCTTATGGATGGCCTGTTCGACGGCGCGCAAGATTACGATTTCACCTTGCGTGCCGTCGAGCGCGCGCGAAGAGTCGCGCATGTTCCCCGAGTGCTTTACCATTGGCGCATGCACGAGGCGTCGACCAGCATGAATCCGGAAAGCAAGACATATGCGAAGGATGCCGGCTCGCGCGCCGTGGAGGCTCACTGTGACCGCATAGGGTTCAAAGCTTCAGTGGAGCGCACGGACATGCCTTTTGCGTATCGCGTTGTTCATGCTCCGCGGGATTGGGGAAGGGTCGATATCGTCATTCCCACCAAGGATCATGCGCACTTGCTTCGGGCGTGCGTTGAGTCCATCTTGAAGGTGTGCACGTACGCGAACTATCGTATTATCGTTGCTGAAAACAATAGCGAGGAGCCGGAAACGTTCGAATGCTATCAGAACCTTCAGGCTCTTGATGATCGGGTGAGCGTGGTGACCTGGTCGGGGGAGTTCAACTACTCGAAGATCGTTAACTTCGGAGCTGCCCAAGGGAATAGCCCTTACATTCTGTTTTTGAATAACGACACCAAGGTGATAACTCCAGATTTCCTTGAAACTATGCTGGGATACTTCGAGGACGAAGGCGTGGGCGTGGTGGGCGCAAAACTTCTGTATGCTGATGGAACCGTTCAGCATGCGGGCGTGGGCGTGGGTCTGTTGGGTGCAGCTGCGCATCTGTTCACGTCTCTTCCCCCTGATGCGGGTGGCTATTTCGATCGGGCAAGGCTTCCTCAAAACTTGTCCGCTGTGACTGGTGCTTGTCAACTCGTGAGGCGCGATGTGTATGGGCGTGTTGGGGGATACACCGAGGACTTCACGGTTGGGTACAATGATGTCGACTTTTGCCTGAAGACGATTCGTGCGGGTTATCGTGTGGTTTGCACGCCTTATGCGCGCATGAACCATTACGAGTTCTCATCTCGGGGGCGTGATATGCGCGGCGAACGCATGAAGAGGGTCCAAAAGGAAACCGATCTTTTGCGCTCCCGATGGTCTGAGTTCTTCGAGGGTTCGGATCCGTACCTGAATCCGAACCTGTCGAAAGATAGCTGCTACTTCGCTTTGAGAAAGGACTGACCGTGGATGTTGAAGCGGCCCGCTTGGCGGAGGACGTGGACGTTTCTCTTGCGATCGCCCGAAGAACTGTTCAAGTCTTGCGTGATGACTTGTCGCGCGAGGAGGACGAGCTGGAGGCCGTTGACCGCGAATTTCGCAAATCGTTATCGTATCGGATTGGGAGCATGCTGTGCCCGAATTTTCGTTCGTAATACCGGTTTACAATGGGATGCCTTATCTGGAGTCGTGCCTTGGCAGCCTGCTTGATCAGACGTTCGATGATATTGAGGTAATCTGCGTTGACGATTGCAGCACCGATGGCTCGCTCGAGGCTTTGGAGGCTTTTTCTCAAAGAGATTCGCGGGTTCGTGTTTTGAGGCAGCCTGAGAATCGTGGAAGCGCGCGGGCGAGAAGGCGGGGTGTTCTTGCATCGTGCGGTGAGTACGTGCTTTTCTCCGACCAAGACGATTCGTATGGCCGTGAGGCTTGTGAGGTTGTACGACAATTGCTGGCCGAACGGCCTGTCGATATTTTGCAGTACGGGACGCTTGTCGTTAACGAAGGTGGAGTTGAGCAGGGGGAGATCGCTGGACTTGAAAGCTGGTTGGAGCCGTATGAGGGGATCTTGCTCGGTCGCTCCATCCTGGACGAGTGCTTCGTGAATTTGACCTTCGGGTATTCTATTTGGAACAAAGCCTACAGGGGGGAACTTGCTCGTCGGGCGTTCTCGTCCATGGAGGATGTTTCGGTACCCTTGGGGGAGGATAACTACGAATCGTTCGTATTGTTCTACTTTGCGGAAACCTATCGAGGTGTATCCCGTCCGCTGTATCGATACCATTACGGACGGGGCTACACTGGGCACGTACGACAAACCGCCGATTCGTTTCGCCGTACGTGCGGCCTTTCGGTTGCCGCTGATCTCATGAAGTCGTTTCTTATTTCTGAGGGCAGTTTCGACGAGTACGAGGAGACGTATGGGGCTGCGCGTCGGCACATGCTTCGCTATACGTTTGATCGGTGGGCCGTCGAGGTTCCCGATAGCGACAAGATCGAGGCTTTGCGCTACCTCTTGGAGTCGTGGCCGTATGTGGAAGTGCTCGAGCACGTGGCTGAAGATAGGCCTCGAGATCTCACAGGGTTGCTCAATGCGCGCTTTGGCTCTTGCGATGCGGAGGTCCTTTCTGCTGCGAATGGACAGGAATTGTTCGATTTAATGCTTGAACTGGGTGAGTTGTCGCGTGCGTGCAAGGAAAAGGATGATCGCATTGCCGCCAGACGCCAAGATTTTGAAGGCTCTCGTGCGTATCGTGTTGGCCGCATGTTGACTTCGCCTTTGCGTCGTATAAGGGGAGAGTAAAGGGTTCGAGCTTGTTCTTCACGCGCTGAGCCGGCATGATGAATACGACCGTTCTCCATCTTACGAATCGTTAACAATTTGGTACTGGTATAATACGCAGGTTGGATATCTATACTGGAGGCGACCGGAGCGTTTATGGAATGGTACCAAGCGGCTATCGTGTTTTGCGTGGCTTTTGCAGTCACGTGCTGCATGGTGCCCGTTTCCAAATGGATCGCCGTTAAAATAGGCGCGATCGACTACCCCGGAAATCGCCGGGTCAACGTCGATTCGGTTCCTCGCTGCGGAGGGATAGCTCTTTATACGGGCCTTTTGGCGGCATGCTTTTCGATCTACCTTGGGGTTCGCTTTTTCGACTGGAACATGCATGACTTATATGTCCTGGGAGACATAAACTACATCGTATTGTTCCTGGGCGTCACGGCCATGTTCACAGTTGGGCTGGTCGATGACATCACGCAGCTGTCTCCGGGAACCAAGCTGCTCGGCCAGGTTCTTGCTGCCGCTGTAGTGGTTTTGTCGGGTGTTGGTATAGGGGCAGTTCGCGCCGTGGTTGTAGGCGATTACTTCTCTTTCGGGTGGCTCGACTATCCGCTGACTGTTCTGTATCTCGTCGTGTTCGTGAATATCACTAACCTTATCGACGGTTTGGACGGACTGGCGTCAGGCCTTGTTGCTATTGCTTCTTCGAGCTTGCTGTATCTTGTGTGGATGCGTGGGAGTTTCACTCTGGTTCTAGTTTGCATTGCCCTTATCGCAGTTTGCTTGGCTTTTCTTCGGTTCAATTTCTTCCCGGCTTCGGTGTTTATGGGCGACTCGGGATCCCATCTTTTAGGTTTGTCCGTGGGAATAGTCTCGGTTGTGGGCGTGGTACGAACGCAAAGCTTTGTCGTCATGCTAATCCCGTTAATCATTGCAGGGGTTCCGGTGCTGGATACGTTATCGGCCATCATTAGACGCAAAAGGGTTCATAAACCAGTCGATCAGGCGGATTTGGGGCATATCCATCATCGTCTCATGCGCGCCGGATTAAGTCAAAAGCGATCCGTTGCGGTGTTGTGGCTCTGCTCTGCGGCCCTCGCGTTGACGGGATGCCTTATAGGGAGTTTTTCGGGAGCGGTTCAAGGAGCCATTATTGCGGCTCTTGCGATTGTGCTGTTCTTCGTGATTTGGAAGTTCGGCTTGTTCAAGCCTGTTTTGAGGCACCACTACGACAATAAGGGAAGGCGGGGGCCTCGCGTACCTCGTCATACGAGATAGGCTGCACGGCGTATGGCGGATACGATCGACATACAGAAAAAGCGGTCTGAGAAAATGGCCGCCGTGGCTGTAGCGATGGTTACGGCGTTCTCTCTTGCGTTCATCGGCCTGATTGTGGTTTTGGAAGACGCGGCGAATCGGTCCGTGAGCGGGCGTACGTACGTTGCCGAAGCGACTTCCGCCGAGCCGTTCTATGTGTTGCTCATAGGATCCGATTCAAGGAAGGAAACCGCTCTGTACACAGGTAAGAAAACGGAGCACGCGCAAGTGGACCAGCATTCCGACGTAATGACGCTTGTGAGGGTTGAGCCGGAAACCTATACGATCACTCTGGTCTCCATTCCTCGCGATACCGTGCTGAAGGGGTCGAACACCAAGATAAACGATGCGCTTCTTAACAACGACCCTGAAGAAGTGGTGGAAGCTGTCGAGTTTTTGACAGGAGTGGACATTCCATATTACATGATGGCGACGTTTACGTCGTTTCAAGTGTTTATCGATGCAATAGGCGGCGTTACGGTTGATGTTCCCAAGGATGTCAAAGTGCCGGATCCCATGACGGCCGAAGACGTAAAGCTAAATGCGGGGAAGTCTCAACATCTCGATGGGTCGGAGGCGCTTGTGCTGGCGCGCGCTCGCAAAGAGTACGTAGTCGATCAAGACGCGCTTCGCCAGGTGAACGTACGAAATCTTGAGGTAGCGATCTTGCAGAAAATCCTTGCCATGTACGGTGAGGGAGGGGGTAATGATCTGCTTGCTGACCTTGTGGGAAACGTGGACACAAACCTTAGCATAGCGGAAGTAGGGTATTTGGCCGCCGATTTTGTTACGAATCGTGATTTGGTGACTATCTATTCCTGCACGGGTCCATGGCGGGGAGGCGAAAACATGGACGGTCTTTGGGTGGTTGAAGAAGACCCAGAAACATGGGCCGAGCTTATGGCGGTGGTGGATGCAGGGGAGAGCCCTGTCGGGATTGTGGAGGAGCCGAGGCATTTGTAAAGAGATGCGTTGGCTGACTTTCGATGAACCCCTTGTGAAACGAGGCTGTGTTAATATCTGAGGTTGTTTGTTCGGATTATTGAATGGGAGCGTTGTGCTGAGTACTCTTACGACGATATTACGAGACAATTGGGAGTGGCGCAAGCAGATCGGTCGGCTTGCCATTTTTGAACTGGTGAAGAAAAGTCGCGGCGCCGTGTTGAGCTGGGCTTGGTTTCTTATCAAGCCAGCTATGTATATCTTTTGCTTTTGGTTTGCGCTCGATGTTGGATTGCGCGTCGGTAGCGGCGGAGCGGAGGGCGCTCCTCCGTATATCCTATGGCTGTGTGCGGGTTTGATCCCCTGGTTCTTCATGCAAGATATGCTGGGAGCTGGGATCGACGTGCTGCATCGATACCCCTATCTGGTGAATAAGATCAAATTTCCCTTGAGCGGTATATCGACCATCTTCACAAGCGCGACCATGTTGGTGCAGTTCATGCTTATGGCCGCCCTGCTTGCAATCTATTTTGCTTGTGGGATGCCTCTCGATATTTATTTGCTGCAAGTCCCCATTCTGCTGCTGATGATGTTTGTGTTTTGGGATATCGTGTCTTTGCTGTTCTCTCAACTGTCAGCTATGAGCAAGGACGTCGCGAATCTTATGCATGCTATGAGCACGCCGTTTTTCTGGCTGTCGGGCGTGATCTTCGATGTCAACTCTATTCATATTGGCTGGATTCAGACTATCTTGCATCTGAACCCCATAACGTTTTTTGTGTCTGCGTTCAGAGGTGCATTCTACGATAAAACGTGGTTCTGGGAAAACTCGGTTGCATGCGCGGGGTTTGCTATTGTATTTGTCGTGACGCTTGTGCTGGCTTTGCTGGTGTACAAGAAGCTGAACAAGGAGGTGGCTGATGTCCTCTAGTGAAGCCTCTAAGGCAATCGACATCTCGTCGCAGAAGACGAGCATCAGCGACGAAGTGGTCATCAGATTCGATCATGTGACAAAGACGTACAACTTGTACAAGAACGATCGTGGTCGTTTCCTGGGCATCTTCAATTACAACAAAAAGGGTTCGTTTCTGGGTAGCGTGGATGCTAGCAAGGATCTGTCGTTCGAAGTCAAAAAGGGCGAGGCAGTTGCCTTTCTGGGCCGCAATGGCGCGGGTAAGAGTACGACGCTCAAGATGGTCACGGGCGTTACCCATCCCACAAGCGGCGAGGTAGAGGTAAAGGGTCGAGTAAGCGCCTTGCTGGAGCTGACTGCTGGTTTCGATATGCAGCTTACCGGGCGCGAAAACATTGCATTGCGCGGTCAGATCCTAGGCCTCAAGAAGTCCGAGATCAAAGAAATAGAGCCGGCGGTCATTGACTTTGCCGAATTGGGCCTGTACATCGACCAGCCCATGCGTACGTATTCGAGCGGTATGAAGGCTCGCTTGGGCTTTGCGTTTGCCGTGGCCATTGAGCCGGAGATTTTAGTGGTAGACGAGGCTCTTTCGGTGGGCGATCGCACGTTCCAGAAGAAGTGCATCAATCGCATTCGCGAGATCATGCTGGACGAGAGCGTGACCGTTCTGTTTGTAACGCATGCATCTGCGACTGCTAAGGAGTTTTGCAGTCGGGGCATCGTGCTGGACAAGGGGACGAAGGTCTTCGAAGGTAGTATCGACGAAGCCACGGCGTATTACGAAAAGAACTACTAGGAGTTTCTTATGAGTGCAGGCGGCAATGCGGGGACAAATGCGTATGCGGCGATTCTTGCCGGGGGCTCGGGCGCTCGCATGGGCAACCCCGAAAAGCCCAAGCAGTTTTTCATGCTGGGTGAAAAGCCCATACTTATCCATACCGTAGAGAAATTCTGCGCCTTCCCGGATTTTCAAAAAGTACTGGTCATGTGTCCCCAGGTGTGGTTGCAGCAGACGCAAGACCTGATAAGGCGTCATTGCCCGCAGTACGAGGATCGGATCGCGCTTGTGGCCGGCGGTGTCGAGCGTAACGATACGGTGATGAACGCTATCGCTTACGTGGAGCAGAACTGCCCGGCCGACAACGACACTATCTTGGTAACGCACGATGCGGTGCGACCGTTTGTGTCACACCGCATTATCCGGGATAACATTGCAGCTGCGCGCGAGCATGGCGCGTGCGATACGGTCGTGCCAGCTACGGATACCATTGTAGAGAGCATGGACGGTTGCGCTATTTCGGCCATTCCGAACCGAAGCGTGCTTTATCAAGGGCAGACTCCGCAATCGTTCAACTTGCATAAGCTCAAAGAGCTTACCAGTAGCTTGACCGATGAGGAGCGCGCTACGCTAACCGATGCTTGCAAGATATTTGTTTTGCGAGGCGAACGCGTTGTCCTGGTGGAGGGCGACGTTGCGAACATGAAGATCACGTATCCCCAGGATATGCGTGTCGCGACTTCTTTGATGGGCAAGTAGATGCTGAATTGTGCCTACAGATTGGTTGCTCCACGAATGTTCGAGCCCGTGGTTTTGGAGATGCCCATGTTTCCTAACCGGGTGATTGTCAGGCCGACCCATTTGTCTATCTGCAATGCTGATCAGCGCTACTACCAAGGCCGACGCAGCGCCGAAGTGTTGGCGAAAAAGCTCCCTATGGCGCTTGTTCACGAAGGGATCGGCATGGTTGTCGAAGACGCTTCGGGTGTGTATGCGCCGGGAACCAGCGTGGTTATGCTACCAAACAGCCCGCGTGAAAAGGACGACTTCATAGCGGAAAACTATCTTCGTTCCAGCGAGTTTTGCGGCAGTGGCTTCGATGGCTTTATGCAGGAGTACGTAGCTCTTCCGCCTACGCGCGTGGTGCCGCTTCCTGCGGGCGTCAATAAGAACGTTGCAGCGTTCACCGAGTTAGTGAGCGTAGCCGTTCATGCCGTTACCCGCTATGAGGCCATAGCGCACGGTCGGCGCGAAGTCGTGGGTATTTGGGGCGACGGGAACCTGGGGTTCATCGTTGCGCTGGTGTTGCGCATGCTTCATCCCGCGACGTGCCTGGTGGTGTTCGGGCGCAATGTGGATAAGCTGGCTGACTTCACGTTCGTGGATGAGGCGTATTTGACGTACGACGTATCTCGCGCGCCGCTGGTCGATCACGCTTTCGAGTGCTGCGGAGGAGACGGCTCGGCTTCGGCTATCGACCAGATTATCGATCGAATCAAGCCCGAAGGTTCCGTTTCTCTTTTGGGCGTGTCGGAGAACCCCGTCCCCGTGAACACGCGCATGGTTTTGGAAAAGGGCCTGCGTTTGTTCGGCAGCAGCAGAAGCGGCAAGGACGATTTTCAGCGGACGGTACAGATGTACTACGACCATCCGGTGGTTTTGGATTACTTGACGTCCCTGGTGGGGGCGATTCTGCCGGTTGGTTCGACGCGAGATATGGCGCAAGCTTTCGAGGCCGATATCCGCAAGTCCATGGGCAAGACCATCATGCTTTGGGACGTGTAATCGTATGCGCTTTGCACTGAAAGCGGGCATGGGAGAAGCGGTGGAGAAGGCCGTGGTAGCCGTTGCTCGCTTCTCCATCAATGCTTTGTACTTCGCATGCTGCGCCCTTCCGCGCAGAGACGAGGCAGTGTTCGTATCGCGCCAGGCCAATGAGCCATCTTACGATTTCAAGGCGATCGGTCGTGAATTTGAACGCAGAGGGTTTCGCGCGGTGTTTTTAACGCGAAAGCTGCAGAAAAGAACCATCGTAAGGTACGCATTTCATGCGGTGCGCGAGATATACCATCTTGCACGCTGCAGGATATGCTTTGTCGATCGATACGATCCGGTTATCAGCCTGATGAACTTCCAGTGTGAGCCGCAGCCTGCTTCATGCGACATCCCTGTGGGGGTGTATCGCGAGTTCCCTGTTCGACCGGTGGTGGTTCAGCTGTGGCATGCGTTCGGTGCGTTCAAGTGCTTTGGGTTTCAGTCTCACGATACGGTGGAGGGCCATACATCCAAGGCTATGGAGCTTTATCGCATCCATCGCAACTACTCATGGGTTCTCTGCTCGGGCGAGGGGTGTCGCCAGGCGTTTGCACGGGCGTTCAACTGCCCGGTGGAGCGTGTTGTCGCTTTGTTGAGGCCCGGTTATGACGAGTTTGCGCGGTTACGTACGGCGGCTTTTGCCGAGCGCGGTGCCGGAGAAGAGTCAGGGCTTTTGGTGCTGTTCGCTCCCACGCTGCGTAAAAGTTCGGAGTCTCGGCACCCGTTTCGCGATCTTGCTCAGGAGGGCGGTTGGAAGAACTTGTCTGACGTGGCTCGAATCGAGTGGGCTTTTCACCCGCTCGAACAGGAGGGCGTGGCTGCGGGGACGGTGAACCAAACGCTTCTGGATGCGTCGATTGTGGTTACGGATTACTCGTCTATTGCGTATGAAGCGTATTTGCTTGGAAAGCCGGTGGTGTTCTATGTGCCGGATATCGACGAGTACCGCGCGTCTCCTGGCCTTAATTCCGACCCGCTCAAGCTATGTCCGCGTATTGCTTTTACGGACGAGTGGCGCCTGTTTGCGTTTTTGGAGGATTGTTTAAACGATCCGGAGCTGTATCCCTGGGATGCGTTCGAGGCTTTTGCCGGTTCCGCCATCGACGAATGCGATGGTCGTGCGGTCGATGTATTAGTGGAGGCTGCTTTTGGGTGGCTTGGGCGAGGAAGATGCGAGTAGTTTCATGAGTGATGTGAGTGCTCAAAAGAGAAGTGCGTTGAGCAAAGCAAAAGACGCGGTCAAAGGATTGGTGAAAGACGCGACGTTGGGCTTTGCGTTCCCGCGCTCGTACGCCCATGCTGCAAAGGACCCTGTCGATCCTCGCAAAGTGGTGTTCTTGGAATCGAAGCAACAAGAAGTACCGGATAGTTTTCGCGTCCTGCTGGATCGGCTGGACGCCGATCCGCGCTTCGAGGTCTACTATATTTCTTTGGGACAGCATCGTGTATCCCGAGCGCGGTACTTGGCGAATTGCGCCAATGCTTTGAGGCAGATAGCCACGGCTCGATGCGTGTTTTTGAACGACGCCTCCGATGTGGTGAGTTGTGTGGCCTTGAGGCCTGAGACTCGGGTGGTTCAGCTATGGCATGCTTGCGGCGCGTTCAAGAAATGGGGTATGAGTACGGCCGACCTTGAATTCGGGGGTTCGCGCGAACAGATTTTACGACATCCGTTCTATGGGAATTTATCACTGGTGACGGTGAGCAGTCCTGAGGTGATATGGGCGTATACCGAAGCTATGGTGCTAGAGGACCGCCGGGATATCATTAGGCCCTTGGGCGTGAGCAGAACGGATGTGTTTTTTGACGAGTCGTTTCTCTCCTGTGCTCGAGCGCGCGTGTGCGAGGCTGTGCCGCAAGCGCGTAGCAAGAAGGTCATGTTGTACGCCCCCACGTTCAGGGGCCGTGTATCAAAGGCCCTGGGCCCCGATCAGCTTGATATCGAGGCGTTCTGTACAGCATTTAACGATGAGTACGTACTGCTGATAAAGCATCATCCGTTCGTCAAGGAGCGGCCTGCTATCCCTGCAGGATGCGAGTCGTTCGCGTTTGACATCTCAGATGCTGTATCGATAGAGGATGCCCTGATTGTGGCCGATGTTTGCATATCGGACTATTCCTCGCTCGTGTTCGAGTATTCTCTTTTCGAGCGCCCGATGGTGTTTTTTGCGTACGACAAGGAAGAGTACGACGATTGGCGCGGGTTCTACTACGAGTACGAGGACTTGACCCCGGGACCGGTGTTCTGCGAGAACGAACCGATGATCGAGTATTTGCAGCATGTTGAGCAGCGTTTCGATAAAACGCGCGTGGCGCAGTTTCGCCAGCGCTTCATGAGCGCATGCGACGGTCATGCGACGGATAGGATAATCAAGGAGGTATTCGAAATTAAATGACAATAGGGATGTGGAATTGAGATGATGCAATAAGCTTCGTTGATTCACAGTTCTTCTTTGAGTAGTATGGATAGATAAAACTTGCTTTCTGGGCGTTTCTGATGCTTTCGAATGTGATAGGGGAGATACGACCCATAGCGAGGGCTTCGGGAGCAAGCCCACCCAATTCTTTCCGCTGATGACGCATGACGTATGAGGCGTGTTGGCGCAAATGTGCATTCGATCTTTTGTCGACCTATAGGTACAATTTTCTTGGGTGAATGCGGTTTTTGGAGCGGTGATTCAAAGGGGATCGTATGGCGGCAAATGAGTATATTAATTGAAGGAGTTGCTTCGCATGTCGAAAAGTGTTCTCTTGTTGATGATGGGTGGCTCAGGGACCCGCTTTGGATCTGAGATACCGAAGCAGTTTACCTTGGTTTCTGGTCGGCCCATATTTAGTTACATTGTCGAAAAGTATGCAGCTTTAAATGCAGTTGACAGTATGATTTTGGTTTGTCATGAAGAATGGGTTCGCTATTCTGACGATTGGACGAAGGATCTCGAACTCGACGTCCCCGTTCACGTGGTTGCTGGCGGCTCTACTAGGTCGGAATCGGTGAGAAATGGGCTGGAAAAAGCAGCCAGCTTCTCCGACTACTCGGATGTAATTTTGATACATGACGCGACGCACCCTTATGTTGACGAGGAGGGCGTCCTTCGGGTCATTGAGGCTACGCGCAGATGCGGCGGGGCGACTTTGGGCGAATGTCAGTATGACACTGTTTATAAAATGGACCCAGAATCGCATATGATGCAAGAAGTGGTTCCTAGGGAGTCTATTGTGTCGGGTGCAAGTCCAGAGGCTTTCCTGTTTGGACGCATCTGGGAGGTTTATCGATCTACAGCCATACTTGATTTGGGGAAATTCACTTCTGCCGGCGCTTTGGCTTTAGAGTACGGGATTCCCATGGAGGTTGTGCCGACGGATCTGATCAATTTGAAAATTACGTATCGTCGTGATCTAGAAGTGTTTCGGAAGCTATTCCATAATTACTACTTTTAGAAAGGGATCACGATGAAAGCGGCGATATTGCGCAAAACTGGTTCTGTGGTTGTCGAATTCGTGGACAAGCCGGTGCCGAAAGATGACGAGGTACTTGTACGAGTTAGCTATACGGGGATATGCGGATCCGATGTTCCAAGGGTGCTTGAAGGTCGGGTTCATGATTTCCCTATCGTTCTTGGGCATGAATTTTCGGGTACTGTTGAATCCGTAGGCTGCAATTGCGACAGTAATTTAGTGGGAAAGAGAGTTGCAGGCATCCCGTTGGTTCCATGCAGGAAATGCGAAAGCTGCCTTAGTGGCAATTATTCCCTTTGTGATCGATATGGGTTTATCGGTTCGCGTCAAATGGGGAGCATGGCCGAATATGTATGCGTTCAAGCTTCCAATGTGTTTGTGGTTGATGAAGAGGTTTCCGATCTCGAAGCGGCTTTTTTCGAACCCATGACAGTGGCTCTCCATGCAATGAGCCTAGCCGGGTTTGAATCCGGATCCTCCGTTGCGGTTTTCGGCGCGGGAACCATAGGGGTGCTTCTTGCGCAAGCTTTAGTTGCTGAAGGTGCGGAATTAGTTGTCTTGTGCAATCGGAGCGAAGAGAGATTGAGGCGCATCGGGCAGATTCGCGGCGTTTCTTCTTTATCCACTTCTTGCTCCGGTTGGCGAGAAAAGGCTTGCGATCTTTCGGGTGACGGATTTGATTTTGTGTTCGACACCGTGGCTTGCTCAGCTACTGTTGCCGATGCAGGGTTTCTTGCCAAGAAAAAATGTACGGTTTGCTTTATTGGAACCCCTAAGGAGGGTGTTTCTTTAGGGGTTAATGACTGGGAGCGTTTAAACCGGAAAGAACTGACATACATAGGATCTTGGATGTCTTATTCGAATCCATGGCCGGGTTCTGAATGGAAGAAGGCGGCAGAACTGCTTGGTTGTGGGAAAGTTAAAATAGACAATGGTCTGATAGATCGCATATACGGTCTGAATGATACGCAGGTCGCTTTTGATAGATTTAGATCAGGTTCTGCAGTTACAGGTAAGATTCTAATTGATTCCCGGAGGGTTTGAAGTGCATATTGTCCAACGGATAGTTCGTGAGAATAAGCTCGGGCATCATGCTGGCATTTGGTCATGTTGTTCGGCGAATGAGGATGTCATACGTGCGGCACTGCTCAAGGCTAGGAAGACGGGGACTCCCGTGCTGATTGAGTCAACATCCAATCAGGTTAACCAGATGGGTGGTTATACGCATATGACTCCTGCCGATTTCTCCTCCTTCGTTAGGCGCATTGCTCAGGAGGTCGGGTTGGCTTCTTCGAAGGTTATACTTGGCGGAGATCATTTAGGTCCGCTTCCTTGGGTCGATAAGACAGAGGCCGAAGCTATGAAGAATGCTGAGGATCTGGTAAAGGCTTGTGTGGAAGCCGGTTACAGCAAGATTCATCTGGACACTTCGATGAGGGTGGCATCCGACAACCCGAACGAACCCTTTTTGACGAAGGTATGCGCAGTCCGGGGGGCAAAGCTTTGCCTAGCCTGTGAAGTGGCTTTTGAGGAGTATAGAAAGTTTCATCCGGAGGCATGTGCGCCAATTTATGTCATCGGAAGCGAGGTCCCAGTGCCGGGTGGCGATCTCAACTCTGGACTCGTTGACGTTACGGCTCCTGAAGATGCTCTGACAACCATCGATGTTTACAGAGAAGCTTTTGAGGAACTTGGAATAGGCGATGTATTTTGTCGGGTGGTTGGGCTTGTCGTCGAGATGGGGATAGAGTTTCATGAATTTGATCTTGAAGAATACGACAGAAGAAGAACCGTCAGCCTCGTGAAGGCGATGCGAAATGTTCCTCTTTGTATCGAGGGGCATTCGAGCGATTACCAGACAGTGGAAAACCTTGAACGTATGTGTGAAGATGGTGTTGCCGTGCTTAAGGTTGGACCCGCTCTCACGTTCTCGCTGCGGGAGGCGTTGTTTTCTCTCGAACAAATCGAACGAGAAGTGTACGCGGATAAGCCGGAATTGTTTTCGAATTATCGGCAAACGCTCGAGCAGGTTATGCTGGAGAATCCTGTTTCATGGGAGCCGTATTATAGGGGAAGCGGAGCACAGCAAAGAATAGCGAGGGCTTATAGCTTTTATGATCGAAGCAGATATTATCTATCGGATGAGCGAGTAGCTTCAGCTCGTGCGAAGCTACTCGGCAATCTGTCGGGGAATTCCATTCCGCTTTGCTTGTTGAGCCAACATTTACCTACTCAATACTTTAGGGTAAGAAGCGGAGAAATTCGCAACGAAGCGATCGATATTGTTTTGGATAGGATTGGGGATAGGATTGATTGTTATCTGCGGGCTACTAATAATTGCGGGAATGGCGTAGGGTAGCAAGAGGCCGGAGGGGTGCTGATTAATGATTACTGCAGACGAAATGACTCTAGTTAAAGATCAACTAGGGTATTTGGATGCAAAAAGATGTTACGAAGCCTTTGTTAAAGCTGCTGAATTGGCATCTCGAAAGAATGAGGCGGCGAAGCTTCTTGCAGATTTCGATACTTTTTGCTCCGAGGCAGATGTTAAGTACTTCTTGTTTGCGGATTCTTTGAAAGGAGCAGATGTTTACGAGGATTTTATTCCTGGCGAATCGAAAATTCAGATTGGTATTCTGAACTCTCAACTGGATCGTTTGCAAACCTACGCCGAGCAGCCTGTGGGAAAAAATGCCCTTTTGAAGAAGGATATGAATCTATCTTTCTATGGAAATGATTCTTCCGCGAGACGTCGGTTTCCTCTCGTCGAGCGAATATCGACGGTTGAAGTGAGGTTTAACGACGAGAACGTGTTCAATCGGGATTCTTTTCCGATAGAGTTTAAGCCATGTTTTGAATTGTCGATATTTTCAGCGATGCCGGACGATTTTCTTGTAAAGCGTGGATTTGTCCGAGCGATGAGGCGGCGAAACCTCTTGCTTGATCGAGTGCGCAGGGCAAAAAAGGAAGTAAGAGAATCAAAGAGGAAGTTTTTCGGAAGCAATGCCCTGTTCATGCTCTTCTCAGAAAAAATGATCATTGATGCATTGTTCAGATGCTCGATGAGATATGAAGGCCCAGGATCTTCTTGTGTTTCTCGAATGTTCGGGTCGAGAACTAAGCAAGTATCGTTAGAGGCGTTGGGGGAATATCGTAGGGTTTCGTTTCATGGTGTTGAGGCATGGGCGCCGGAAATGCCTACATCTTGGGATGTCGAGCCCCTCGAAGAGCCGACTCCTGAATTGCGACACTTGCAAAATAAGGCTTTGCAAGTAGTTTCGGAGATTCATAGGGTTTGCAAAGTGTTGGGCATTGGTTATTTTGTTTGCGGGGGGACCATGCTTGGTTATGTGCGTCATGGTGGGTTCATTCCTTGGGATGACGACATTGACGTGGGAATGCTTCGCGAAGATTACGACCTATTTCTAAAAGAGGCGCCAGCGATTCTGGATAGAGATCGGTTTTTTTTGCAGACCAGGGGAAGCGATCCCTCTATTCCGTACCTTTTTTCTAAGGTGAGGATGAACGGTACGCTGTATGTAACTGAGTACAATAAAGATAGAGATTTTCATAAGGGAATCTGCGTTGACGTGTTTCCTTTTGATGCTGTCCCGAACGAGGTGTCTCGTCAAAAAGCCATGAGACAAAAGGCGAGATTGCTTGAAAGAAGGCATAATCGCATCGCCAATCACCAGTACACGCGAGAAATGCTGAAACGGGATGAATCCCTTCCGCGTTCTTGGCATAGTGTCCTGGCTCGATTTGTTGGGCTTCTCGCTACGAAATGGTATCAACGAACTCCCCTTTCTAAGACGCAATCGGAGTTCGAGGCATGCGTACGGCAATATAATGATGCTTGCAGCCAAGAGGATTTAAGGTATGTCGCTTGCTTCATTCCTTCGTTTACCATGGTACGTAGGGATGATCTTCTTCCGTACAAGGAAGTTTCCTTTGAGCACACGCAGGTAAATGTGCCCTCTAATCCCCATATTTTTTTGCGCATGCAGTATGGAGACTACGCCGAATTGCCTCTCAGACATCAGTGCGTAGGGCATAGTTTGCTCGAATTTGGAGAAGATGAAGTGGATTAGGGAAGCTCTATCCGGTGCTCTTGGCTTTATGGGAGGTGGTTTTTTGAAGCAGCGTGTCGCATATTACGACAATCTCAAAGGAATCCTTATTGTGCTCGTTGTTGTCGGACATTTGCTGGAGCCTGTTGCGGTGTCGGCCAATATGACGACAATGCAGTTCGTTGATTTCATATACTTGTTTCATATGCCCTTGTTCATATTCGTTTCGGGTCTTTTTTGTAAGAGTATTTGTAAAAAAGGTATTTTCCGAGCTGATGTGGCATTGTTCTATATGACTGTTTGCTTTCTGCTGTATTCCGGCTTGCAGCTCGAGCGAGTTTTGCTGGGCACATTTAAATCGTATGATTTATTTACATTGAGCAACGGGTCTATACCTTGGTATCTCATGGCGCTTGCTGCATATGTTGTTGCGGTTCCATTGTTTTCTCGGATCAAACCTACCGTGGCGCTTGCGGGGGCGTTCTTTTTGGCGATCGCCTCAGGCTTCTCTGATGCGGGGGATTTTTTGACGGCTTCGAGGATTCTTGTGTACCTCCCTTTTTTCCTACTGGGGTTTTACATGCGTCATGAATGGATTCTGCAAAGTTTGGAGCGATTTGAAAATAGCACTTTTCTTTGGTCTAAACTCACGGCTTTGAGAGTTGTGGCGGTTGTGGGACTGGGGATCCTTCTTATTGGATTCTTTATGCTCGATGAAGAAATGCTGGTCTTTTGTAAGAAGTTATTTACGGGCAGAAACTCATACGAATCAATATCCTCATCGTCGGGATTGGATGTATCGGTTGTGGTATGTTGCATCGCGCGTGCGTCCTACTATGTCGTCGTTTGCTTGGCTTCGGCGTGTGTCATGGTCCTCACCCCACGCCGCAAACTCTTTTTGCTGACTGGGACGGGCGCGCATTCTCTTCAGACCTATATCTTGCATCCGTTTGTTTATTATGCTTTGAATAAGTATGGCTTTTCCAGCGGGCTATACAATGCTCTTCCTGATTCCGTAGCGTTTGCTGTCTTGATTGCTATAGGAGGTTGCTTAGCGCTGCTTCTAGGCGCCCCCAGCTTTCCCCAGCGTGTTTTGGATAGATTGAAGGCGTCGATGAAGATGGCTTTGGTGCGATTGCCTGAGAGGCATTGCGAGCGGGTGCTGTAGGAAGGGGCGCGTAGCAGGTGCGCTCGTCTCGCACGGGACGCGCGGTCGCTTCTTCGTTTCGGCGAGGTACGGTGGAGTTTCGGCCTGGGTCGAAACGTGGGGGCGGCTGACGGGCGATTCGTCGGGCTGTAACCATGCTGGATCAAAAGTTTGCTGGGTTGTTGATCCAGCATGGCTGCCAAGCTCCTGGCTGCATTCGGTTGGGATTGATCCCTGCTGTAATGAAAAGAATGCTTTTTTGGTGCGCTTGCTTAAGTAGCAACTGTGATGTTGTGTGCCCGCTATCGTTTTGTTACGCGCGCTGCTTGTTTTCCTATCGATCGATTTCGTACAACCGCATGTTTTCCTCGCTCATAAGGAGCGTGAATCCGGGGGTCTTCTCGTCGATGGATTCGATGCCTTCCCAGTTCTCCTTTTTGTATCGCATGCCAGTGGTCGTGCGGTCGTTGCTTGTGATTTCGTCCAGCAGGAGGACGTATCGTGCGTCCAGTCGATTCACAACGCTGCGCACTTCGTCGGATGTGTCGATGTCGCAAAGTTGCGTTCGGATGATCTTGCTGTCTTCCGCTCCGCTCATGCCGGTGTTTGCCGAGCGGCGGAAATAGGTATTGATCCCTTCCACGCCATAACTCCAGCAGCTGCCATCGCTTGGCACATTGATGACGAGCGCGCCCTCGGGAATCTGGCTCATGATTTCCTTGATGAACGCGTCTTCTTCGCCGGTTAGAATACGATCCCAGGAATAGCGGGCGGCCACTTCGCTGCGAATCTTTGTCAAGCCTGCTGCCAGGTCTACTTTTTCAGTCAGCTTCACGTTGCCGGGAAGGAACTGGCAGGCTGCGAACAGGATGAGCAGCATGCCCAGAGACAGGCCCGCGTTCATGTCTGCGGAGCTGCCTTTGAATACTATTCCTAGCCAGGTTTTCAAGGTTTTCAGCATCCAAGAGAATCCCAAAGCGGCAAGGGGTATGGCGAAGAACGCAGCCATGGCCCCCAAACGGTGATAGTCGGTGTACCAGAACCCCGCAATCACATGCTTGAACACGCCATCGGTCGATATGCTGACAAGATACGATAGCAAGGCGAACGCATAAGCTACACTAAGCCAGAGGTACCGCTTGCTCCTGCACGTGTAGATGATGCCAGCAAGCACGACGACGCTGAGAAAGGGCTGCACGCCGCCTCTTGACGTGAACATGAAGCTCAGGCCGCTTGCAAGCGCCACTGCAGGAGACAAGGTCGCTTCCCAGGTGTATTGAACAACAGTTTGCATGAAGGGAGCGAGGTACAGGATCGCCCAGGCGGCGCATGCCGCGGTGAAAAGCGCAACGGCACCTGCAATGCGCTTGCGAGATAGGTTCGGCTGTTCGCTGCCGGGTGCGTAAAAGATTCGATTCACGCAGTACAACACGACCCAAATTCCGAATGTGAATGCTCCGTTTGGTTGGCAGAGCGCAACGGCTACGAGTCCTACGGTCGATATTGCGGCGAGTTTGAGCTTATCGGACGCGCGCTTCGCCTCAATTGCTTCTGCGAAGGGGATGAACGCTAGGGGTATGAGCATGAACGAGACCATATTCGAAAACAATTGACCGAATACGATGAATCCCCAAGGGAACCCGCAGAACGCTACGGTGAAGAGCGACCCTGTCAAGACGGTGCGTTTGTGTTGCCCGAAGATCTTCAAGAGCAGTAGGCACATGCCCAAAGGAAACACGATAACGACGAACGTCACGACCGAGGCGTTCGCGGCCAGCGCGACATTGTTGTCGAATAGCGATGCGACAACGGCTGTTACGACGTGCCATCCGGCCGGGTAATACCAAGAATCGGGGTTCTGCGCTAAATACGAACTGACATGGAGGGTGGAGTAGGTTCCCGTGTCTAGAAACGAGCGCACCACGGAAAGATGCACAGTGGTGTCGTCGTTTCTGGAGAACGACTCCGGGCCATCGATGGGCAAAAGAAACGTCAGGGTTGCGATCGCGAAGGCCACGGTCAGATAAAGGGCTGCTGTTTTGCATGCTTCTTTGGTATCGCCGACTGTTGCGAGACATTCTCGATTATCGACGCCCCGAACCTTTCTCAAGCACCTCGCACCGAGCATCGCGATTAAGCAGATACCCGCTGTCATTGTAAGCAGGCCGAAGCCGGAAGACGCAACGTCCAGTTCGAAGAGAGCAACGCCTAACACCGTAAAAACGAAGATGGATAGGGCGGGGGCGATAACGGCGGCGGCAAATCGGTCGATCGAGAATGCTCGCGCAAGCATGAAGCCGGGTACGTACAGTGCGATGGCGTAAGCCAAGATGGCAAGGGCAAGCGTAAACCACATGACGGGACTCCTTGAGGGGACGTTCGGTCTCGATCGTAGGAATAGGCGAGACAGAAAGCCATTATAGATGCTCCCATGGATCCTGTCTGCTCTTTTCGTTCTGGAGACTGTATCCAAAACGAAAAGCAGCAAGGATCCCCATGCTATTATGGTTCGTCGGTTATCGGGAAATGCGAGAGGGGTGCGTGCTTGTCTGGTTCGGACAACGGGTCGAGGAGGACGCAGTACCGGATGACGACTGGATCTCCGGGGTTGAACCGCGCTCGAGAAGAGCGTCGGCTCGAAGAATCTTCGCGTGTTTCGCAGGGGGCCTCGCGCCATGCTCTGATGCCTTATCGGCCGAATGCCCGAGTTCTATATCCCGACTACATAAGGAAGCGCAAGCGGAGGAGGATTGCAAAGCGGATCTCCTTGTGCGTGCTTGCGATTCTGCTGGCGGTCGTTTGCGCGACGGGCGGCTACGCGGCTTGGTATTCGTCGGCGCTCGATAGCGCTCTGTCTATGGGTTCCGAGCAAGATGCTTCCGTGGACGAGGCGCTTTCCCCCAGCGTGGCCGATCAGCCGTTCTACGCGCTTGTGCTGGGGTCGGACTCGCGTGAAGGGTCTGGCACGTCCAGCAAAGAGGCGGAGTCGGGTGGTAATCAACGCTCCGATGTGATGATTTTGCTGCGTGTGGACGCACGTGCAAATCAAGTCACTATGGTGTCGATCCCGCGTGATACGCCGTATGCGCTCGACGATGGCAGAGTCGTCAAGGTTAACGAAGTGTACAACATAGGAGGAGCTGCTGCTTCCATCAAGGCGGTTTCCAAGATAACGGGCGTTCCCGTCTCCCATTATGCTGAAATTCATTTTTCCGAGCTTCAGTCCCTTGTTGATAAGCTGGGCGGCGTGACGGTGAACGTGGATGTGGAGTTGTCGTACAAGGATGCTCTTACGGGCGAGAAGGTTACCGTTTCTCCAGGAGTCCAGACTATCACCGGGCAGCAAGCGCAGATATTTGCTCGTGCGCGGCATGAGTACGTTACCGACCAAGATGCCCATCGTCAAAACAATGTGAGGTCGTTGGCGATGGCTATCGTGAAGAAGGTTCTCGACCGGCCTGCTTACGAGCTTCCGGGCACGGTGCTGGATCTGGCCTCGTACGTTGGCACGGACATGAAGACTGGCGATATAGTGTCGCTTGCTCTGGCTTTTTCGAAAGGGTCGGGCGCTCCGGTTATGTACAGCTGTTCAGGGCCGGACAAGGGGGACATCAACGAAAGCGCAGGCGGAATATGGCTGTGTTACGAGAATCCGCAAGGATGGGCCGATCTTATGGCGGTGGTTGATTCTGGCAGGAATCCTGAGGGAATGGACGTGAACGCGACGGCGATCGTTCCCGAATGAGTCGGCGAAGAATTTGAGGCGCCGTGAAATGAAGGCGAAAAGCGTCTCGCCCGAAAGGGCGTAGAGTGATAACCTGATCCGGTTGCTTGTACGAAGGGTGGAATTATATGAGTATTAAGAAGAAGGCTGTCGCGCTTCTAGGGTGTGCGGCTCTCGCATTCTCGCTGGTCGGATGTCAGCAAAGCGAGACAAAAGAGCCTGAGCCAACGGACGTTCAATTGATGCAGGATGCGGGCGATACGCGCATGGATCAGCCGTTCTACGTTCTGGTGGTGGGCAACGATTCGCGCACCGGGACTGTTGAAATCGACAAACCTGATTATGCAGACGGATCCGGCCGGTCGGACACTACGATGCTTGTGCGTGTCGACCCTACCACCTATCAAGTGGGGATCGTCACGATTCCTCGCGATACCGCTGTCTCGCTTAATGGGCAGACCATGAAGTTCAACGAAGCCTATCATGCTGCCGGCATCGAAGAAACCTTGCATCAGGTCAAATTGCTTACCGGCGTCTCTCCTTTGTACTATATGGACATGAGCTTCGTCCAGTTCGAGAAATTCGTGAATGAGCTTGGCGGGCTGACGGCAAATGTGCCCATCGATATGGGGTTGCAAGATATTGTGTCCGGCAGCAAAATCTCGCTTTCCGCGGGCGTGCAGGATCTCGATGGCGCGGAATCGCTTGTTCTGGCGCGCTCTCGCAAGGTGTACGAGGTTGATCAGGATGCTTGTCGTCAGATCCAGGATCGCCAGCTGGTGGAGGTTGGCATTAAGAAAGTAGCGGCTGACCCTGCGGGTGCTGCGGCGCACGTGCAGGCGCTCATGTCCAATGTGAATACGAACTGGCCTGCCGACGATTTGGCTAAGACCGTAGCGGACTTTGCTGCGAATGCGGATAAGATTGCATTTGTATCCGGCACGGGGCCGTACGGCGGCGATATTGATGAAGCGGCTGGTGGTATATGGCTTGCTACGCGTGACGAGGCTGCGTGGAAGCAAGTCATCCAAGCAGTCGAGGCGGGAGAGGATCCCACCACCGTAGTTCCTTTGCCTCAGATTATTGCCAAGAACTAAACCCTTTGCTTGACGAAGGGCGGCCGAAGCGACCGAGAAGGGCGGTTACCGTCCCTCTCGGTCGCTTTTCTTCGCCAGATATTCACGCAGCGTCTTCCAGGTGAATGCGGGTCCGACGTTCTTGAGGTTGTAGCAGCCCTGCTTCACGAGACCCCATGCGTAGGGGAGCTTGCTTGGATTGGGGTCGGGCAAACCGCGGAGCTCTGCGAACAAGCGCTTGCTGCCGGGAGATATTTCCGAATCGGACAGTACCAGATCGGCATTCATGCGTGCGAACATAGAGGCTGCTTCGGCTCGCAGTTCGGGATTGTCGAGGCTTACCTCTTCCAGGACCCCTCCCAGGTACGTGAATCCACGGCTGTTGTGCGCGCGCAAGATACTTTCGTCGTGAACATGCAGGTTTTCCAGCACATCCATCATGTCGTTCCAGCGCGCGAAGGGCAGCATCGTGTTGTTGAGGGCGAACGCCTTCGATTTCTCCGGCGTTTCTTCGCGATAGCAGTAGTAGGGCGTATCCAGGTACCCGATGCGGTCGGTCTGGCATAGGGTTTCCAGTAGGAACGGGTTGTCGGCCCAGCCAGCTCCTGGATATTCGCGAAAGCGTATGCCCCGATCGTCCAGGAAGCTTTTACGATAGATGGCTGACCAGATGGAAGGGTGGTGCGAGAGCAGGTGGGCTGCCTCTCGTATGGCGAAAGGCTGGCGTGCCGGCTTGATGCGGCTGCGGTAACTGCAGTTCAGCTTACGCTGCTCAGACGTGTCGGGCATCCAAATGCGCCAATAGGGAGTTTTCACGATGTCGAGTTCCTCGTTGAACCCGTTGGCGAATGCGAGCATGTCGGCATACATGCCGGCCTCGATCCAGTCATCGGGCTCCACGATGGAGATCCACGTTCCGGTCGCTTCCCTGAGGCCGCGGTTGCACGTTGCTCCGTACCCTTCGTTTTGCTTGTCGATCACGCGAACGCGGTCGTCTTGGGCGGCGTACGCTTGCATGGTCTTCAACGAGTCGTCTGTACTGCCATCGTTCAGACAGATAACTTCAAGGTTGCGATGCGTTTGCGCCAGGATGCTGTCCAGGCACTGCTCGAGGTACGGCCCCGCGTTGAAGATGGGGACGATAACGGAGACCAGCTCGTTGTTCGCGTTATGCATGAGGGTCTTTCCTTCTCTCGTTAGCGATTGGTGCATGCGCCCGAGGCGTCGAATACGTACTGTGTCTCATCGATGATGACGCTGCCTGTAGCCATAGCGCCCGTCGAAGGGTCAAAATAGTACCATGTTTCTCGGTCTTGGAGCCAACCTGTTACCATCCTGCCGGACTCGGGGTCGAGCCAGTACCACGTCCCGCCCAGGCTCAGCCAGCCGGTCTGCATGGCGCCGGAGGCGGCCAGGTGGTACCAGGCCCCGCCCGAGCTCATCCAGCCGCCCGCGCGCATGGCGCCCGACCCCTCGAAGTAGTACCACGTCCCGCTCGAATCCTTCGCCCAGCCCGTTACCATCCTGCCGGACTCGGGGTCGAGCCAGTACCACGTCCCGCCCTGCTTGAGCCAGCCGGTCTGCATGGCGCCGGAGGCGGACAAGTAGTACCAGGAAGCCCCGTCCTTGAGCCAGCCGCCGGACCTCATCGCGCCGGAGCCGTCGAAGTAGTACCACGTCCCGTCGGGCGTCTTCGCCCAGCCCGTGGCCATCCTGCCGGACTCGGGGTCGAGCCAGTACCAGGCCCCGCCCTGCTTGAGCCAGCCGGTCTGCATGGCGCCGGAGGCGGCCAGGTGGTACCAGGCCCCGCCCGAGCTCATCCAGCCGCCCGCGCGCATGGCGCCCGACCCCTCGAAGTAGTACCACGTCCCGCTCGAATCCTTCGCCCAGCCCGTGGCCATCCTGCCGGACTCGGTGAGCCAGTACCATGCTCCGTTCCGCTTCAGCCATGTGCTTTCGGATGCCGCTGCGCTGTTGTCGAACCAGTACCATGAATCGTCAACGTCTCTCCATCCCTGCTGCTTTTGTTTGAGACCCTGATGATAGGCGGCCATGTACGGGGAATGGTTAAATGAGTGGAACGTTGTGCCGTCCTGCATGGTGTTGAGCTTGATGCCGTTTTGAGTGAACGTTGCTATTACGGCTTCGAGACCGCTTGCTGAGGCTTCCGGTGCGGGGAAATACCGGATGCGGAGCGCGTCAAGCGTACTCGTTACGTATTCGGGAAGATTGGCGCCGTACCCGGTTTGGACAGCGTATGTAGGGGAGAGCGCCGCCACATAGCGAGGCGTGTTCGATCCGACGGATCCGTGGTGGGCTAGCTTGAGCAGGTCGACATGACCGATCGCGCCTGCAAGCCGGTCTTCGTCCCCGTCGTAGTTATTGATATCTCCTGAAAGGAATGCGGTCGATTCGTACGTCTGTACCTTAACGCCCCAGGAAAAGTAATTTGCATCGGGAACCGGATTGAACTTGTAATCGTCCCCGTAATTAACGATTTCGATGTTCATGTCTCCCAGTGCGAAGCAGGGATTTCCCGTGGTTGATGGGTTGGGCTCGTGCTCGTGTATAAGGTTGGAGTCATTCGAGCGGGTTACGGAGATGCCGGTTTCGGGTAAAGTTTCGGAGTTGTAGGGATCTCGTTGGTCGGTGGGGTCTATTCCGAACCTTTCGATGATTGCAGCGGCGTCCAGCACGTCGGCTTCGGGCGTGCTCCCAATGGTGCTGAGAGTGCCCTTTTCTTCGCCAGACTCGTTGGACGATGGTTCAATAGGTGCGCTTGGGTTGAGGTTCTGAATGAGGACGGCTCCGGTTTCTTTCGCCGCCGCGATCGCTCTGTCGTAGACGTATTGATTGTCCCAAAGCCGGGTTTCGTCTGATATGAACGAATCCTGATACTCTGGTATATACACGCGTCGGGGGTTGAATTCCCGGATGACCTCGTCAGCGGAGCCTATGTGGTCGCTATGCGGATGCGTTCCCAGGTAAAACTCGAGGTTGCCCGAATTCACCCCAAGGCTTTTTAGATACGAGATCACGCTGTTCTCGACGCCCTCTCCTCTTGTGACGCCTGGGCGAAGCGGGTAGCGGACATCAGTGCCGTCTGGGTAATCGTTGTCTTCCCCGGAATCGACTATACCGAAACGACCATTGCTTTCTAGCACGATGGCGTCCGTGTAAGGGAATGGTAGGATGTGGATTCGCGTGATGTTCTGCGCAGGTGCTTGCGTGCCAAATGCAGCTTGAGGTGTTGTGAATGCCGAGAGTCCGAGTTGCCACAAAAGAGCCAAGGCTATAGCGATGCTCACGAGTTGAGATTTTTTAGAGACGGGATGAAGGGGTCGGTTCACGGTTTCCTGCCTTGTCGGTTTGCGTGTGACTTCCGCTTATTCTTATCGTTCACGTTAAGTATACGCTATCTAAAAGGTGCTTTGGAATTGGCGCGTCGTTTGCTGGTATACTCGGTCATTGCGGAATTTATGAAAGGGTCCACCGTTGTTTTAAAGTACGGAGGTGCGCTATGCACCAGGTTGTATCTAAGTTGGCAAAACTATCCTTGTCTTTGGCGCTCGCCTGCGCGCTTGTTCCGGTTGCGCCTCTTTTGGCGTCCGCTCGTCCTCAGGATGGCGAAGCCGCATCGGGTGCTGTTGATCAGGAGGCGTCGGGTGAACGGGGCGTTTCTGAGGACTTGTCGGGTGCTTTGGACTCGCGGGCGGATGGAACTGTAGCGACTCCTGAGGCTGAAGACGGCGGATTGGGCGTGCAGTCGTCCGAGGCGGTCGCGGTCGACTCCGTTGAGTATCAACGCGTAGGTTTTGTCTATTTCGACCAAAGCTCTCCGTGTGTGGGGGACTCCCAGCTTGTTGTTGTGGCGTTTGACGATGAGTCGATTGCGCTGTCGTCTGCGGAATTAACCCTGATTGCTCCTTCAGGCGAATCGATTAAGGTGGCAGCTTCGGAATTCGTTGGAAACGCAGCGCTTTTTTCTGTGGGGCTTGCGGAATCGGGTGAGTATCGACTTGATCGGATGGGGGCTTCGACGATGTCCGACGGTCGTTCGTTGGCTGTTGATTTGTCTTCATGGGAAGGCGAGCCGTACGCGTTTACGGTCAAGCCTTCGAATGCTTCGGTGTCCTCGCGTGGCGGAGAAGGGGATGCTGCGGATGTGTCTGTTTTTGCGCTTGCCGAAGACGGTCAGCTTGAGGAGGCGGCTTCGTTCGACGAGGCTGTCCAGCTGTCCGCCGAGGGCTCTCCTGCTGTTACGGGGCGGTCTGCGGTTCCCGTAGGTCGTGCCCCTTCGGGAAAGTTCGTTGTCGCCCTGGATCCTGGCCATGGGGGAAGTGAGCCCGGCGCTTCGGGTGGCGGTCTGGTCGAAAAGGACGTCACTTGGAAAATTGCGCAGTATTGCAAGGAAGCGCTTGGGGCGTATGCGAACGTCGAGGTTTATCTGACGCGCGGACAGGACGAGAGGGTGGGTCTCACCGAGCGCGTCAATCGTGCGGTTGCGGCGGGCGCTAATGTGTTCGTAAGCCTGCATGCCAATTCCTCGACCGCTTCTTCGGCGCAGGGGGCTGAGGTGTGGTATCCCAACGACAGCACGTATCGCCAGGAGCTCCATGAAGAGGGCGGGCGTCTTTCTAGCAAGATCTTGGAGAAGCTGACCGCGCTCGGGTTGGCTGACCGTGGCATTAAGGTGCGCGATTCCGAACGCGTGGATGGCGAAGGGCCATTTTATTATCCGGATGGAAGCATTCAAGATTACTACACTGTTATCGAGGCTAGCCGTGAGGCCGGCATCGTGGGAATCATCGTGGAGCACGCCTTCTTATCCAACGGGGACGACAGTGCCAAGCTGAAGGACGAGTCGTTCTTGAGGAAGCTCGGTTACGCCGATGCCGAGGGGATCGCCGAGACGTACAAACTTTCTTCGGCTTGGGAGCTTGATGGCGGTCGCTGGAAGCTGAGGTTGGCGGATGGAACGTATGCTACGAACTGCTGGCAGCAGGTTCAAGGGAAGAGATACTGGTTCGACGCGAATTCGTATGCGGTTGTTGGTTGGCAGACAATAGAAGGAAAACGGTACTTCTTTAACGATTCTTGCGCCATGCAGACCGGGTGGTTGAAGCTGGATGGGGCCTGGTACTACTTAGCGGGTTCCGGCGCCATGCAGACCGGCTGGCTCAAGCAGGGCGGGGCCTGGTACTGGCTCGACCCCGAGTCCGGCAGGATGGCCACGGGCTGGGCGAAGACGCCCGACGGGACGTGGTACTACTTCGACGGCTCGGGCGCGATGAGGTCCGGCGGCTGGATGAGCTCGGGCGGGGCCTGGTACCACCTGGCCGCCTCCGGCGCCATGCAGACCGGCTGGCTGAGCCTGGGCGGGACGTGGTACTGGCTCGACCCCGAGTCCGGCAGGATGGCCACGGGCTGGGCGAAGACGCCCGACGGGACATGGTACTACTTCGACGGCTCCGGCGCGATGAGGCCCGGCGGCTGGTTCAAGGACGGCGGGGCCTGGTACTACCTGTCCGCCTCTGGCGCCATGCAGACCGGTTGGCTCAAGCAGGGCGGGGCCTGGTACTGGCTCGACTCCGAGTCCGGCAGGATGGTAACAGGTTGGGCGAAGGCATCGGACGGCAAGCGGTACTTCTTTGAGAGTTCCGGCGCGATGAGGCCCGGCGGCTGGTTCAAGGACGGCGGGGCCTGGTACTACCTGTCCGCCTCTGGCGCCATGCAGACCGGCTGGGTCGATCTGGGGGATAAGCGCTATTATCTGAATGAATCCGGTGTGATGGCCACCGGAGCCGTGACCATCGATGGCAAAACATATCGATTTGACGCATCGGGAGCGCTGCTTCCTTCGGATTCTGTCATGGGGCCTTCATCCGCTACGGTGCAGCAGATGGTTGCATACTACAGCGCGCAGGGCGTTGCGTACCCTTCGTACAAGTACGCCACAAGAGGAGCTCCCACCATTTCCGATTTCTGCCAGGTTCTTCTTGATCAGGCAAAAGCCGAGAACGTTCGCGTGGAGGTGCTGTTTGCTCAGGCTATGTTAGAGACGGGCTGGCTGCAGTTCGGAGGCGATGTGGACAAGGACGGGAGGATCCAGTGCAATTTTGGGGGAATCGGCGCAACGGGTAATGGCGTTCCCGGGGACTCGTTCCCTGATGTGAAGACCGGACTTTTAGCCCAGGCCCAGCATCTGAAAGGGTATGCTTCGACCGACCCGCTTAATCAACCTTGTGTCGATCCTCGGTTCAAGTACTTGACCGATAAGCGCGGATCAGCGCCGACGGTTAACAAGCTATCGGGTACGTGGGCTGCAGATAAGACGTATGGAGCAAAAATCATGGACTCCTTGGGTAGGCTGCTTTCCTACTGATTGAACTAATTCCAAACGAGTATTGCTTATTCGCGAATGAAGCCTTCCTTTTCGGAGGGCTTCATTACAATTTGTGTTCAAATTTTATGAAAGCACATATTATCTGAACATACCGTTCAAATCGTTTATACTATCTTGAAAAATGAACATTGAATGAATTAATTCACGGGTATGCATGAGAGGATGCACGGTTGATCACAAAGAATGAGTTTTCGGTGCTTGCTGCACTCGATAGGAAGCCGGACATGAGTCAACGTGCAATTTCTGCTCATGCAGGATTGTCGTTGGGGTCGGTTAACACAGCGTATAAAGCACTTTCGGACAGGGGCTTGATTGAGGCTGGGGCACTTACCGATGCGGGTCGAGAAGCATTATTGCCTTATAAGGTTGACAACGCCATCATCTTGGCGGCGGGTCTTTCGTCGCGGTTTGCGCCTATTTCCTACGAAAAGCCCAAAGGATTACTGTATGTTCGCGGAGAGATACTGATCGAGCGTCAGATTCGCCAACTGCAGGAGTCTGGCATCAATAACATAACGGTAGTAGTAGGGTATAAGAAGGAGTACTTCTTCTATCTTGAGGAGAAGTTCGGCGTATCCATCGTGGTCAACGACGAGTATGCTTCTCGCAACAATCATTCGTCTCTCATGGTGGTTCGCGACCGTTTGCGTAACACGTTCATCTGTTCGTCTGATAATTACTTTGCCGAAAATCCCTTCGAACTGTATGTATGGAAGGCATATTACGCGGCTCAGTATCAATCGGGTCCTACAAAGGAATGGTGCATGCGTCTAGGGTCTGGTAATCGCATTGTGTCGGTTGAAATAGGCGGTCGTGATGCGCTCATTATGCTTGGACATGTGTACTTCGACAAAGAATTTTCCGGTACGTTTGCCCGCATTCTTTCAGACGAGTACGACGCCCCTGCTACGGTGGACAAGCTGTGGGAAGAACTTTATGTCGATCATATTGCAGAGTTGGATATGGTTGCGCGCGAATACCCCGCTGGTACCGTATTCGAGTTTGATACGCTTGACGAACTGCGCGAATTCGATCCCTATTTTCTCAGGAACGTTGACTCCGAGGCGTTCGATAATATCGTGTCTGCGCTCGGATGCAGTAAAGACGACATTCACGATGTGTATCCGCTGAAACAGGGGCTCACCAACCTTTCATGCCATATTCGCGTCGGGGATGCCGAATACGTGTACCGCCATCCAGGCATTGGCACTGAGGGCATCATCGATCGTCGGGCCGAGGTAGTTGCTCAAGGAGTGGCGCGTGATCTGGGCCTTGATAGCACGTTTATTGTCGAAGACCCTGAAAAGGGATGGAAGCTGTCTCGCTTCATTCCGAATTGTCGCGAACTTGATCCTCGTGACCCTGCGCAAGTTAAACGAGCCATGGAAATGGCGCGGCGCCTCCATGGGTCAGGCGCGAGTGTTGGCCGGTCGTTCGACTTTTTTGAAGAGGGAAAGCGTTACGAGCATCTGCTTGAGCAGAAGGTAAGTCGAATAGAAGTGCCTGGTTATGCCGAAATGGCTGCAAAGGCGGAAGAGCTCAAGCGCTTCGTTGATAAAGATGATACGCGTGTATGTTTGACTCATAACGACTTCTTCATGTTGAATTTTTTGATTGACGAGCAGGACGAGATGTCGCTTATCGATTGGGAGTATTCGGGCATGTCCGATTATGCCAGCGATTTCGGGACTTTCGTGGTGTGCTGCCAGCTTGATGAGGCTGAGGCTGCTCGTGCTCTTTCCTATTACTTTGGGCGCGAGCCTTCAGCGGAGGAGCGGAGGCATAACTTTGCTTTCGTTGCCCTTGCTGGATGGTGCTGGTACGTATGGTCGTTGCTTAAAGAAGCCGAGGGCGACATGGTGGGCGAATGGCTTTATATTTACTACCGCTATGCGAAAGATTATTTGGATAAGGTGCTGGGTTGGTATCGTCGGGGGAGCGATCGAGGGGGAGTGTCATGAAGGGCTTTGGGAATATGAAATTTGGCTTGACAAGCGGTTTGCTTTGGGGTCTTGACACGGTGATTCTGGGCATGGGCTTGTCTATGGCGCCCTACGTCGGCACTGCTGAGGCGCTTGCGTTTGCAGCCATAGCAAGTGCTGCGCTTCATGATATATTTTGCGCAATTTGGATGTTTGTATACATGGGGGTTAAGGGTCGCTTGGGGGATACGGTTGCTGCTCTTAAGACGCGTAGCGGCAAAGCGGTTGTCCTTGGAGCGTTGCTGGGCGGTCCAGTGGGCATGACCGGCTACGTTATTGCTATTAACAACATTGGTGCGGGCTATACAGCTATTATCTCGTCGTTCTATCCTGCTGTCGGCGCCTTTCTGGCCTTCGTGTTTCTAAAAGAGCGAATGGCCCCCAAGCAGTTTGTCGCGTTGCTGGCGGCTCTTGCTGGCATCATCGTGATGGGATACGTGTCATCTGGCGGTTCCGAGTTGGGAAATCCGCTGTTGGGGTTGTTCGGCGCACTACTATGTGTTTTGGGGTGGGGCTCCGAAGCGGTCATCTGCGCTTGGGGAATGCGCGATGATGTGGTTGACAACGAGACGGCTTTGCAGATTCGTGAGACGACATCGGCTCTTGCATACGCCATTGTCGTGCTGCCCCTGTTCGGTGCCTGGGGCTTTACGGCGATGGCAGCTCCTAGCTTCGCGACCGGCGTTGTGGCGCTAGCTGCTCTTGCAGGTACGATTTCGTACCTGTTCTATTACAAGAGCATCTCTTCGCCTATTGGCGCAGCGAAGTCCATGGCCCTTAACATCAGTTATTCAGCTTGGGCTGTTCTGTTTGCGCTTGTACTGCAGGGTACGGTTCCCACCCCGATATCCATTGTGTGCTGCATTGTTATTTTAGTGGGCACGGTGTTGGCTGCAAGCGATTGGAGCGAATTGTTTGGACGTAAGGAAAAGGCTGACGTGCGGTAAAAGATTCAGGTGGAGCGGGTTTGGCGACTCTTCTTCGGTCGTAGGCTAGAAGGATGGTCGTCAAACCCGCCCCTTGTTTTATTGAAGTGGTTGTTTCGGTTTAGGAAATCTTCCTCAACGCATCGCACACACGGTCGTAGGCGTCTTGGGTGTCGGGCATCAGCTCCCAAGCACCGTCCATATCGCTTGCGTTCAGGACTTCGTTCATCTTGCAGGCTGCTCGGTACAGGTCCTTGAACGAGAGGTTGCCGGCCACCCCTTTGAGGGAGTGCGCCTCTCGCTGGGATCCTTCGATGTCTTCGCGATCCATGGCTTTTTGAAGTTCTGAGAAATGAGGATCGTCAAGAAACTTCACGGCAAGGCGAAGATACAGGTCCTCGTTGTTGCCGAAGCGCTCCATGGCCTCGACATAGTCGATGCCGCTTTTGGCAAGTTCAGTGTTGTCAAGTGCCATGCTCGTCATCCTTCCATCGCGTCGCGTTCGGCTTTGCAAGGAAGGAAGTATACCTTTAAGCGGCTGATCAGGGAGATCTTATCCGTTATTTGTCATGCGAACGTTGCTGGAATGCGACCAGCGGGTAGTTATGACTGCTCGCGCTCGTCTTCCACGAACACGCCTTCCTGCTTGAATACTGCAGAAAACGTTTTAAAGAAGATCTTCACGTCCAACGGAAAGCTCATGGTGCGCACGTACTCGACGTCAAGCGCCAGGCGATCGTGCCACGGCAGCGAATTGCGACCGTACACGGCCGCGTAACCGGTCACGCCCGGTTTGACCGTAAGCTTCAAATGCTCGTCGCCAATGTAAAGCTCGGTCTCGCGGCGCAAGTCGGGACGGGGCCCCACTACGCTCATGTCGCCCTTCAGCACATTGAGAAACTGCGGCATTTCATCAAGCGACGTCTTCCTCATGAATGCGCCTACGCGGGTCATGCGCGGGTCGTCGGCTCCGTTGTACGTGGATCCGTCCTCCATGACCAGATCGGGCGCATTCACCTTCATCGAACGCAGCTTGTACATTTTGAAATCCCGTCCGCCAACTCCCACGCGCGGGGCGTTGTAGAACACAGGTCCTTTGTCTTCGAAATGAATGAACGGCGCCAAGATGGCGATGATCAATAGGACGAAGGGTAGGGCGATTATGCCTACGACCAGGTCGCAGGCTCGTTTTCCGAATCGTGCGTACATCAGACGGCGCCCTTTGCTTCAAGGGCTTCGTAAGAGCGCTTGAACGTTTCCGCAACATAGCGTGCGTCGTCGTCCGAAAGCGAGGTATGCAGCGGCAGCGTCACCTCGTTTTCGAATTGAGCGAACGCGTTCGGGAAGTCGGCGATGTCGAATCCCAGATTGCGGTAGGCGGTCAGCAGCGGCAGCGGCTTGTAGTGAACGTTGGTGGACACGCCCTCTTCGGCCATGCGCTCGATCAGCGCGTTGCGGAATTCCTGCGATTTGCCCGTCAGGCGCACCAGCATAAGGTGTCCGCTCGATGCGAAGTCGTCTCCGTAGTGCTGCAGGATATCCAGATCCATCCCCTCGAAAGCCCGTTCGTACAAACCTATCAGTTCGCGGCGACGTTCCAGCATCCCGGGGTATCGGCGAAGCTGGGCAAGCCCCATGGCGGCTTGGATGTCGGTCATGTTGCATTTCCAGCCCGGAAAAGCAACATCGTACTCCCAAGCGCCCGCTTTGGTTTTCGCGAGGGCGTCTTTGGTCTGGCCATGAAGCGATTGGAGCATGAGGCCGTGGTAGAAATCGTCATCATCGAACAAGCCGGGGCGCCAGGAGAGCGCGCCGCCTTCCGCCGTAGTGAAGTTCTTCACGGCGTGGAATGAAAACGTGGTAAGGTCCGCGACCGAACCGCAGCTTTCGCCATGGTAGCGTGCGCCCAGAGCGTGAGCCGCATCGGCTACTACGGCAATGCGACCGATGGCGGCTTGCCGGTCGTTCGCCGGCGTCCACGATGCGCCTGCGCTCTCGACCGCCTGGAACAAACGGTCGTAATCGCACATGCGCCCGGCTATGTCCACGGGGATGATCGCCTTGGTGCGATCCGTGATCAGGCTGCCAAGCGCGTCGTAGTCCATCTCATAGGAACCGGGGGCGGTGTCGCACAATACGGGAGTCGCACCTACGTGGCAGATGGGGGAGCACGATGCGGTGTAGGTGTAGGCGCAGGTGATGACTTCGTCGCCCGGCCCGATGCCCAGCGCGCGCAGCGCGCACTCGAGCGCAGCCGTGGCCGATGCCAAGCAGGCCGTGCGAGGGGCGCCCACGTACGATGCCAGATCTTGTTCGAGTTGCTTGGTTTTGGGTCCCGTTGTGATCCAGCCGCTTTTTAAGGCGTCCGTTACCTCGGCTATCTCCGCATCCGTGATGTCGGGGGGAGAGAACGGGATATGCTTCTTTTCGGTCAAGAGCGTGCTCCTCGTGTTCCGTGCGATTCCTCGCGCGCTGGTGCGATTGGGCGCGAGAAACCCTATTGTGACGCGACCTTGCCTATTTGGCGAGAGCGCTCAACTAAACATCACAGCAAATTGCGCAGCAGGGTTACGATTTCCCGATAGGATTGCGGCTGGTCGAATTCGCGTTCGGCTACGGCCCGTCCGCGCGCGCCCATGATCTTGCGCAGCGACGCGTTGCCGGCCAGTTCTCCTATGGCGTGCGCAAGGGCGGCTGCGTTTTCCGCTTCGACGTTGAGGCCGATTCCGTCGGAGCTTACCTTTGCGCGGAATTCCGGACTCGATCCGGTGTTGATCAGGGGATTTCCGCTTGCCAGGTAGTCGCCGATCTTGGTGACGATGCTCTGGACCGCCGACTTCACCAGCGAGTTCACCGTGATGTCGGACGCGCACAGGTATGCGGCCATGCTTGCGTAGTTCTGGTAGCCCAGGAAGTCGACAGGCGCTTCCAGCTGGCTGGCAAGGGCCTCCAGCTTGGCGCGATCCGGCCCGTCGCCCAGGATCTTCACGCGCACCGGCGGGTGGGGCCGCTCTTGAGCCGGGCCGTACGTGGTGCGCTCGGATGCATGTCGGGCGGCGTGCTCCAGGCGATCCTTCTCAAGAAGCGCCGACGCTTCGATCAGGGTGGCCAAATCGTAGCTGGCGCCCAGGGTTCCCGCGTACGTTGCCCACACTTCGCCGTCGGGCTTGACGATCTCGTGCGCATGAGCGCGTGCGCCTTCGTCAAAAGCGGCCAGGTCGTTTCCCACGTATACGGTGGCTTTGGGGTAGGGTCGCTCTCGATCTGCGGCGGGGCGGGCGGCGTATTCGTCGGAGGTGCCCACGGCTCCCGACAGCAGACGGTAGACGACCCGCGCATCGCGTGCGAACGGGTAGAACGCGATGTCGCTCACCACCGGAACGTTCACCACCATGCGCATGGCCTCGGGCCAAAGGTCGTTGATGTCGGCAACGAAGGGGATCCCCATCTTGTCGGCGCATTCAGCGCATGCGCGCGCGACGTCGTTCGGGGGAATTTCGGCGTAAATCAGGTCGTATTCGCCTGCCGTGCGATCAAAATGCGCGCGCAGGTTCTTTGCGGCAACGCGGTGGCTGCGAATGCGCGCCAAGTCCAGGTTCTTCGTGTACCCGGGCTCGTCGATGAACACGATGCGGTACGGAAGATCCTGGTAGCACGCCTTCGAGCAGTCTCGATGCGCTTTCTCCCAATGCTGGAACGACGACGTGATGAGGTCGACTTCGAACCCCTCGCGAACGAGCAGATCCGAAAGGAAGCGGAATCGCGTGTAGCCGCGCGTCTCGTCGCCGAGCTTCACGCCCATGGTGACAACGGCGATGCGCTTGCGGTTGCGGTTGCGCGTGCGCGCTTGTTTTTGTGTGGTATCCATGGGTCGCAAGTATAGCAAAGGAGTAGGGGAAATCGCCGCGGCTATACGGCGCTTCTTTGATCCTGCAGATGCACTTCGTAGACAGTGCGTCCGTTTACGGCTTCGCCCAAGGGTGCAAAAGACACTTCGTCGGTCGAGAATAACCCAAGGTCCTGCGTAGATACCAGATAGTCTGCTTCCAGCAATGCGACATCCGAGGGATTGACGTACAGCGTGAAGCTGTCGAATGCGGCGTCTCCGAAGTGAGTTTCGCCGTGCACGACTTCTATCGAAATATGCGCGTAGCGATTGTAGACGTCGTCGTACGAGCCTGTTGGGTCGAAGGCTCGCCATAGGCTCAAGTTGGGATAGACGTTGCACGTGTTGATGACTGCGGCGCCGCTCGTGGCTGCCAGATCGGCGTAAGCGGAGCTATCGTCTCCGGTCACCGCCCAGCGAGATCCGGGATTCGCATCGTTGATCGCGCTCACGGCTGCGCGCGTTTTGTTCTCCAAGATGGGGGCAGCCCCTATTTGCACGGGGTTCACCAGCACGCCCATAAAGAGCGCAAGCGTGGCCAAGTAAGCTACGAGGGCTCCGTCGGCTCCGGCCTTGCTGCGCAGCAGCAGGTACATTCCTCCGATCAGCGCGAGTGCGCATACGGCGAAACTCGCGGCATTGTAGAACCAAGAGAACGCTGCCGCTGACCCCGCCATGATCGCGCCGCTTGCGACGATCGCGACAACTGCTGCGGCTATACGGCTTGGCCGGACCTTCAGGAGCGCGAGGCCTCGTATGAGCAGGAGCAGGTTCGTCAAGCCGAACGCGATGAACGCCTTGGAGTACAGCCCTCCCGTGCTCAGGCTCATGAGCGTAAGCTTTGCCAGGAATTCAGGGAAGCCGACGAAGCAGTACCAGCCCAGAAATGCGCTCAGCGCCAGCAAAGCGATGAGGTACGCATCGTGCGTGCGTTCCCTGAGCACCACCCAAAGCGACAGCAGGATGCCCAGGGGAAAGAAATCGTATACCGAGGCGAAGGCGTCGATGCGCAGGCTGTCGGCGAAGGATCGCAAGGGCGTGAGCGCGTCTAGAGGGTATTGAGCCAGCAAGGGCAGGGCTCCGCCGCCGCAGTCGGCTCGATGGCCCGGATAAGCGGTGCTCAGAACCGTTTGCACGGTGTCCCATGACTTTCCGAACACGTAGGCCATGCCGACGCAGAACAGAAGGAAGAACCCTCCAACGATAAGCGCGTCCTTGCGGCTCAGGCGGGCCGCCCGCCAATGCAGGGCGATGTAGACGGCTGCCATCGTGAAGAAAAGATACGCCATCGGCACCTGAAGGGCCGGGTAGAACGTGAGGACGAAGCATCCTCCGCATACGACGAACGGCAGCCCTAATGCGATGCGTACCCGGTACGAGGACGTTTTCAGGTATCCGGCGATGATAAGCAGCATGACCTCGCACGATACGATCATCTCCACGTATCCGTTGACATCCAGCCACCAGCTGATGACCGGCGCGAACGTCACCAGCAGCGCGAGCCCGCACGCCAAGCCGCGGCGTTGCCGCGCAACGAGCATTCCCACTTCGAACGTGCACATGAACAGCATGACCACGCGTGCGCACCAGAAAAAAGCAAGGCCTCGTTCCGCGCCGAGCAGCAGGTAGCCCCAATGGAAGGGCCGGAAGATCACGGCTGGGTCGGCAACGGGTTGCCCGTACACGATGAACATGTCGCTCGTTGTGCCGCGAAACGTTTCTCCGAAGTAGGGCCATGCTCCCGTGTCATCGAAGCCTTGCGCGAATGCCATGGACGTGTTGACCAGGAATTCGTCCGAACGGCACGAGCGCGCGGTTCCGAACAGGGTCCCGTCCCATCCGCTTCCGTCGTACCACATGCCAAGCGACGAACCCGATATTCCCAGGCACGTCCCGATTCCGATCGCCCCGAGCGCAATCGGCCAACGATACCTGTACAGAAACTCCGTACAGCGTATTCGGTGCGAGAAGATCAGGGCTGCCGCAGCCGTTCCCGCTATCAAGCCTACGCCAACGAGCACGAGGTTGTGCACGAGCGCGAGCCTTGTTGCACAGGAGAGGAAGAACTCGCTCGCCCCCGCATCGGCTTCGATGCTTTCCAGGTTCAGATAGAGAAACGCAAACGTGGTCAGCACGAGAGCGGCGCCGAAGCCGAAGGCCAGGGCGTGTACGCGGGTGTTCTTCACGAAGGGTCCTGTTCGCTTGAGATGGAGGTGTTCGACCATTATAATCTCAGGACTTCGCGTTCGCTATAATGGTCGAACTGCTCCCAAAGGAAGGGACCGCTCCGATGAGGTTTTCCGTTATTGTTGCCGCCTTCAATGTAGAACCCTACATCGCCGACTGCATCGAGTCGCTGAAACGTCAGACGTATCGAGATTTTGAAGCTATCGTAGTGGATGACGCTTCGACGGACGAGACGCTGCGGGTTGCAAGGCTTCATGCCGGGGACGACGAGCGCTTCCTGTTTTTCGAGCAGTCCGAAAATGCCGGGCAGTCTGCTGCGCGCAACGTCGGGCTTCTTCATGCGACGGGGGACTACGTGTTGTTTCTCGACTCCGACGACTACTATCGCGACGATGCCCTGCAGGCGATCGCCGACCGTATAGCGGGTGATGATTTGGATCAGCTTTACTTCGCAGCGGAGACGTTTTACGAGAATCGCACGCTGAGGCGCACGCGTTACGAGGATCAGGAGAGCCGCGTTTCCATCGATGGGGTTATGTCAGGGGTCGATTTGTACGTGGCGTTCGAAAAGACGGAGGCGTTTCGGCCGTCGTCGTGCCTGTATGCCGTCAGACGTTCCGTAATTGAGGACGCTCGCTTGCGCTTTCGCGAAGGGATCATTCACGAGGACCTGCTTTTTCTCATGGAGCTTATGCCGCTGCCTCGACGTGCGGCGTTTTTCAACGAGCCTCTGTATCGCCGGCGGATGCGCGAGGGGTCTACCATGACTTCCGCCTTCAGCATGCGCAACGTCGATGGGCTGTTCCGCGTGCAGCAGGCCTTGCGCGCATGGATCTTGGAGCATGCGTCCGGGCAATCCCAGGATTTCTGCGATGCGTACGCCGCGCGCGTCTTCCATACGTGCGAAGTGGCCGCGCGCTACCTGTTCGAGATTTCCGAAGCGGACATGTACGCCTATCGCCAGGGGCTCAACCTGCAAGACCGTGTTGATTTCGACCTGCATATCCTGGAGTTGCACAAGGCCCTTAAAGGGGTGTACGACGAGCTTGAAGGGTCGCGCACGTATCGATTGGGGCGACTGTTCCTGGCGTTTCCCAGTTGGGTGAAGAGCCGTGTGATCATGCCCCAGGCGAAAAGGAAAGACCAGGAATAGAAAGATCTTCTCTCACCATTCGGTGGGGAGGGCTTTGCGCATGCGTCTTTTTATGGCGATCTTTTCGGAAAGGCTTGCCTGACACCAGGGCTTGAACTTTCCGTAAGGAAGGTCGGCCAAGGGCCCCAGCGGCCCCTGATCGGGGTTGTTGCCGGACCAGTCGTTCAAAGCGGAGGCGTAGCGCGCCATGTTTCGCGGATAGCCGGTGAAGTAGGCGGGCTCGTGGTCGGCCAGCTCCAGCTCCGGAAAACCGTTCGCGCCGAGATGCCGCGCTAGTTCATTGCGAACGGCTTGATCGGACATGGTCTCGATATTCCACAGCGTCCAATCGAGCGCCCAGTTGAGGTAGGGCTGGCGAAGGCTTTGCCATGCGCCGTCGGGCTGCTCCTGCAAAAAGCGCTTCATGCGGCACAGCCCTTCGTAGAAGGCGAAAGGGTCTCGCGTGCGCGAGTTGGACACCGACCCGCCGCGGCCTATGCGGTGCTCGATGAGCACTTCGTTGACTACGGCGATGCGCTGCGCCAGGATTATGGCCTGGTAGGTGAACAGCATGTCCTCGCTATTGGATAGATCGTCGGGAAAGCTCAAACCTGCGGAGCGCGCGAAAGCCGTGCGGTAGAGCTTGTCCCACGGCCAGCCCATGAACGCTGCGAACACGTTTCCGGGCACGTCTCGCCATGAGAACGAGGGGGTTTCGGCAAGGTTGGGAAGCTGACTTTCCTTGAGCGCCCAAGGGGCGGCGGTGCGCTCCCCCGAATTGTGATCGAACTGCACGATGTCGCATACGACAACGTCGGCTTCGCAACGTATCGCTTGGCCATGCAGGGCTTCCAGCATGGTTGGCAGAAACACGTCATCGCCGTCGAGCAGCATGAAGTACGGGGAATCTACAAGGGCAAGGCCATGGTTGCGAGCGCCGGCGGCTCCTAGATTGGATGTATGAACCACGCGGAAACGATCGTCTTGCAGAGCGAATTCGTTGGCGATGCGTGCAGTTTCGTCGCTTGATCCGTCTTCCACCACGATGGCTTCGAAGTCGGAAAACGTCTGCGCGGCAAGAGATGCCAAGCATTCTCCCAGGCATTCTTCTACGTTGTGCGCCGTTACTACGGCGCAAATGCTTGCGGGCCGCTTCGCCATGCGCCCTCCTTTCGACGCAGAAGAGTATAGCGCATGCGAAAGCGGCCCGCTCGTCCGTGCAATCTACTCAGCTATTCGGCGTCTTTCGCCACCAGCACGGGCACTTCGGCCGAGCGCAGCACGCCGTAGCTCACGCTGCCCAGCATGCCGCGCAGCACGCCAAGGCCGCGCGATCCCATCACGATAAGGTCGCAGCCGTGCTCGCGCGCGTAGCGATTGATGCCGTCGACCACGGACGGTTCGTTCACGGCGGCAACGGTCACGTCGTTGGGCAGGCCGTCAAGCATAGAGCCGATGGCCTTGTCCATGTTGGCCTTCTCGCGTGCGCAAGCGTTTTCGACCAGCTTGTCGTACGTGTTGGGATCGATGATGGGCTCGGGAAGGCTTTCGTACGGGTTCGCGTCAAGGCCCATGGCGGGCGGGAACTCGGATACGTACATGACGTCGATAACGTGCAACTTGATGGCGGGATCTTCCTCGGCAAGGCCCTTTGCGATTTCGAGCGCGCGCAGGGCATGCTCCGACGTGTCGAACGGCACGAGGATGTTGGTGAATTTCATGCGGCACCTCCTGGTTGGTGGCTTGTCCGATGGCTTGAGTGTACCATGGGCGCCGTACGTTTCGCGTGGCGCGAACAACGTGCCCTCGATTCGTTATCTGGTATGCCGGCGTGCGGCGATTCGCGCCCGGGTGCAGCCCGTAACGCGTTTGCAACAAGCGGCGGTATAATAAAGCTCGACCGAAAAACGCAGCGTCGCTTGCAGCGGCGAGTCACAAACGAGGAAGGTGCGTATGACCGCGAACCCCCAGCAGGATTTCGTCTTGAAGACCATCAAGGGCCGCGACGTCCACTTCGTCCGGTTCTGGTTCACCGACGTTTTGGGCACCATGAAATCGTTCGCTGTCATTCCCAGCGAGCTGGAGGATGCGTTCGCGGACGGCATGGGCTTCGACGGCAGCTGCATCGAGGGCTTCTGCCGCACGCAGGAATCGGACATGCTGGCTTATCCGGATGCCTCGACGTTCCAGGTGCTTCCCTGGCGCCCCGAGGCCAATGCGGTGGGGCGCATGTTCTGCGACATCCGCACGCCCGACGGCGCGCCTTTCGAGGGGGATCCTCGTCACGTGCTTGCGCGCACCGTGGCGAAGGCCCAGGATATGGGGTACGTGTTCAACGTGGGACCCGAGCTGGAGTTCTACTATTTCAAGGACGCCGAAGGCACCGAAGTGCTCGATCGAGGAGGCTACTTCGATCTGACCAGCCTCGACTACGCGTCCGATTTGCGCCGCGACACCGTGCTCACGCTTGAGAAGATGGGCATCCCCGTGGAGTACTCGCACCACGAGAACGGCCCGTCCCAGCATGAGATCGACCTGCGCTTCACCGATGCCCTGTCCATGGCCGACGCCGTCATGACCTACAAGCTGGTCGTCAAAGAGATCGCCATGAAGCACGGCGTGTACGCGTCGTTCATGCCCAAGCCCATGGCCGACCAGCCGGGCAGCGGCATGCACGTGCATCAGAGCCTGTTCGACCTCGACGGCAACAACGCGTTTTTCGATCCCTCCGATCCGCAGGGCTACGGGCTGTCGAGGGTTGCCAAGCACTACCTTGCCGGGCTCTTGAAGTACGCGCCCGAATTCTGCGCGGTCACCAACCAGCATGTGAATTCCTACAAGCGCCTGGTGGCGGGCGGGGAGGCTCCCATCTACCTTTCCTGGGCGCGCGCGAATCGCTCGACGCTGGTCCGCGTGCCGGGGTACCGTCCGAATCGCGAGATGGCGTGCCGCTTGGAGCTGCGCAGCCCCGATCCCGGCGCGAACCCGTACTTGGCGTTCGCGGTCATGCTGGCCGCCGGCTTGGCGGGCATCGAGGAAGCGCTCGAACTGCCCGATCCTGCCGAAGACCAGGGCCTTCTTGCGCTCTCGCGCCAAGACTTGCGGCAGCGCGGCGTTCGGACGCTTCCGGAAAGCTTGGGGGAGGCCATCGAGCTGTTCGCCGCATCCGATCTTATGCGCGCGACGCTCGGCGATCACATTCACGGCTACCTGGTGGCGTCGAAGCGCGCCGAATGGAACGACTACCTGGCCCATGTTTCCCCTTGGGAGCGCGATCGGTATCTGGCGGTGCTGTAGCATGGGCGCCGTGCGGCCTGCGGGGAATCGGAGGGGTTTCCTATGAGAAAGACCGTCATATTCATAGCCGACAGCCTGGATAACGCCCACAAGTTCCAACAGGTCCTTTCAAGCTTGGACGTGGCGGTTGTGGCCGGTTCGTCCGTGCAGTTCAAAAAGCTGCTCTCGCAGCACGCTTCGTGCGACCTGGTTATCTACGAGGCTCGCAGCGGCTCTTTGTCGAACGTGTCCCAGGTCGAGTCGCTTATGCTGGAGGAGGGGACGGCTTCGCTGCTGGTCATCGTCAACGAGGACCAGTTGGCCGATTTCCGCCTTCCCGTGCAGGTGAAAAGCGACTTCGTGGTGCACGGCGCCGGGCCGGATGAGTGCGCCGCGCGCATTCGGCAGCTGTTGTGGCCGGGAAACGAAGGAACCACCTCCGATGTTCTTGCGGTTGACAACATGACCATCAACCTTGCCACGTACCAGGTGACGATAGGCGGCGACCCGCTTGATCTGACGTATCTGGAATACGCGCTCCTTGCGTTTCTGGTTACGCATCCCGGGCGCACGTATTCGCGCGACGCCCTGCTGCGCCGCGTGTGGGGCTTCGACTACTACGGGGGAAGCCGTACGGTGGACGTTCACGTTCGCCGCGTTCGCGCGAAATTGGGGCCCGACCTCGCGCAGCATTTGGAGACGGTTCGCGGGGTCGGCTATCTTTGGAGCGCGTGATCGCCGGACTTCGCGCGCATCCCGCGCGATTCGGCTTGTAGGCGGCGCGTGGTCGTTTCCCGGTGGACTGCGCGGCGCGAGCGCTTGCGCTATACTAAGCCCTCAAAACACTCGCCGACGGAGGTATTCATGTCGAAGAAGATAGCAGTCATCGACGGCAACTCGCTCATGCATCGCGCGTACCATGCGGTTCCCCCCACCATGAACGCCCCCGACGGGCGTCCCACCAACGCGGTCTTCGGGTTTCTGTCCATGCTGCTGAAATTCATCGACATCGCGGCTCCCGATGCTCTCATCTGCGCGTTCGATGCGGGCCGTCCGGCGTTTCGCATGGAGGCCCTCGAGCAGTACAAGGCGCAGCGCCCTCCTATGGACGACGATCTGAAGGTTCAGTTTCCCATCATCGAGGAGCTTTTGGAGGCCATGGGCGTGCCGGTGGTGCGCATCAAAGGCTGGGAAGGCGACGACGTGCTGGGGACCATCGCCGCGCGCGACGAGGCGCTGGGCTACGAAACGCTGCTGGTGACCGGCGATAAGGACGCCTATCAGCTGGCTACCGACAAGACGCGCATCGTCACCACGAAAAAGGGCATCACCGACGTGGCCATATACGGGCCGGCGGAAGTGCTGGATCGCTACGGCATCAGTCCCGAGCAGGTGCCCGACTACCTTGGCCTGAAGGGCGATTCTTCCGACAACATCCCCGGCGTGCCCGGCATCGGCGAGAAGACCGCCGCGAAGCTTTTGCAGGCGTACGGCAGCCTGGAAGGGCTCTACGAGCATGTCGACGAGCTCAAGGGCAAGCAGAAGGAGCGCATCGTCGAGAACAAGGACGCCGCTTTCGCCAGTCGCGAGGTGGCCACCATCGTGCGTGACCTCGACTTCCCGTTGGATCTGGAGTCGTGCAGCTTCCCGAACTTCGACCCGGAAACCGTGACCGCGGCGTTCGAGGGCGTGCGGTTCAACGCGCACCTGAACCGCGTGCTCAAGCTGGTCGGCAAAGAGCTTGAAAAGAAGGCGGCGCCCCTCGTGGTCGAGCCGGTGCTCTTCGCCGCCGAGGCTGACGCGCTGGTGACCGCCGCCTTGGAGCGCGGCGAGACCCTGGGCGTGTCGTTCGTCGAGCCCAAGCAGGCGTCCCTGTTCAGCGCGGGGCTGCATTGCGCGGTCAACACGAGCGAGGGAACCGCGCTGTACGAGGACGAGGCCGGGCTGGAGGCATTCGCGCGGGTCGTGCGCGAAGGGGCGTTCGCCTCGCTCGACGTCAAGCTGGACGTTCATCGGGTGTACCCGCCGGACACGGCCAAGCGCGCGCTCGTTTCCGACGGCGATCTTTCGAGCATGCGCGCGTTCGATCTGGGGCTTGCCGGTTACGTGCTGAATTCCTCGGTTGCGGAGTACTCCTACGACGCTTTGCTGGACGCGTACTGCGGCGGCGTGCTGCCCGATACGAAGGACGAAGCGTCCTTGGCGGCCGCTCAGGCCGCTGCGGCGCGCGCGCTGGTCGAGCCGCTTACCGAGGCTTTGCAGCGCGAGGGCAGCCAGCGCGCGTACTTCGACATCGATTTGCCGCTGGTGGCGGTTCTGGCCATCATGGAGCGCACGGGCGCGGCGGTCGATTACGATCGCCTGTTCGAACTGGGCGTGCGCACGCAGGTGGAGCTCGACGACCTGCGGGGCCGCATCGTGGAGATGGCGGGGGAGGAGTTCAACCTCGATTCCCCCAAACAGCTTTCGCACATCCTGTTCGAGGTGCTGGGCCTCAAGCCGCTCAAGAAGAACCAGCGCGGCTACTCGACCGATGCGGGAGTGCTCAAGGAGCTGGCGAAGGAGCACGAGCTGCCCGAGCTCGTGCTGCGCTACCGCGAGCTTTCCAAGGTGAAGTCCACCTACATCGATGCGCTGCCGCGCATGCGCGCCGAAGACGGTCGCGTGCATACTACGTTCAACGAGACGGTCACCACCACGGGGCGCTTGTCCTCGTCCGACCCGAACCTTCAGAACATCCCGGTTCGCACCGAGTTCGGCCGCAAGATCAGAGAGTGCTTCATGCCCCTTGAGCAGGGGAGCAAGTTCCTCTCGGCCGACTATTCGCAGATCGAGCTGCGTCTGCTGGCGCACCTGTCCGCCGACGAGCATCTGGTGGCGGCGTTCTGCTCCGGTGCGGACTTCCATGCCGCTACGGCCAGCCGCGTGTTCGGTCTGCCGGTCGAGGAGATCACGCCTCAGCTGCGTAGCCGCGCCAAGGCCGTGAACTTCGGCATCGTGTACGGGCAGCAGGCGTTCGGCCTGTCCCAAAGCCTGGGCATCCCCTTCGGCGAAGCCAAGGAGATGATCGAGCGATACTTCGAGGCGTACCCCGGAGTGCGGACGTACCTGGACGAGACGATCGCCGTGGCCAAGGAAAAGGGATACGCGGAAACCATGTTCGGGCGCAAGCGTCATATCCCCGAGCTCAAGGCCGGCAATGCCAACCAGCGCGGCTTCGGGGAGCGCACGGCTATGAACCATCCCATGCAGGGCAGCGCAGCCGACATCATCAAGCTTGCAATGACCGAAGTCCAGCGTCGGTTGATGGACGAGGGCTTCCGGGCGAAGCTGCTTTTGCAGGTGCATGACGAGTTGGACTTCAGCGTGCCGCAAGATGAGATCGAGCGCCTGTCGGCCATGGTGAAGGAAGTCATGGAAGGCGTGGCCGAGCTGCGCGTTCCGCTGGTGGCCGACGTATCCTTCGGCGACAGCTGGGCGGAGTCGCACTAGGTTTTGGCGGCTTGCCAGCCGCCGGCCCTCGCTGGCTCTGTTGGACCTGCGTGAGAGTTGCTGCATTGCTGCAACTAACAAAAAATTCACACCACGCCGCCGTGCGTAGCTACGAAAGTTCTGCTATCATATAAATGTTGTGCTCTGTGGAGGCACAGCGTAGGAAGAGTGCGATGATACGCGGAGATTGTGCATAAGATCACATTGACTTGCTACGGTCACGCTGTTAAGATATCGCCTTGCGTTTATTTATATCAAGGAGACACTCATGTACGCAATCGTAAAAACGGGCGGCAAGCAGTACAAGGTTGCCCCTGGCGACAAGCTGAACATCGAAAAGCTTGACGCCGAGGTCGGCGCAAAGGTTGAACTCGAGGCAATCTGCGTCGTTGACGGCAAAAAGGTGGAGGCTGATCCTGCGAAGGCAGCTGCCACGAAGGTCACCGCTATCGTTCTTGAGCAGTTCAAGGGCGAGAAGCAGCTGGTCTTCAAGTTCAAGAAGCGCAAGAACTACAAGAAGCTGCGCGGCCATCGCCAGCAGCTGACGCGCGTCGAGATCGAGTCGGTGGGTTCTGCCAAGAAGGCCGCCGAGAAGAAGACCGCTGAGAAGAAGCCGGCTGCCAAGAAGGCCGCCGAAAAGCCTGCGTCGGACGACGCCGAGTAAGCGCAAGGAGGGAACACCATGGCTCACAAGAAAGGTCTCGGGTCTACCCGTAACGGCCGCGACTCCCGCGCGCAGCGACTGGGCGTGAAGATGTTCGCTGGTCAGACTGTGAAGACGGGCAACATCATCGTTCGTCAGCGCGGTACGCATTTTCATCCGGGCGAGAACGTCGGCCGCGGCAAGGACGACACCCTGTTCGCCCTGTGCGACGGCACGCTTGAGTTCACGCGCGGCGTCAAGCGCAAGGTCCACGTGCGCCCCGAGGCGTAAGGGTCTGCTGACTACGACAGCATAACATTCTTATGTTGAGCGGTGCCCCCTGTTCGTCAGGGGGCACTTTTTCATATACAATCCTTTGGGTTGGATACCGGTAGGTCGCACCTCCAAAACGCGAGATGCGAAACGAATACAAAGGAACGCTTTCGTGTTTATCGATAAAGTACGCATTCATGTAAGGGGCGGCAACGGCGGTGCCGGCTGCATGTCGTTTCGCCGAGAGGCCCATGTACCCAAGGGCGGGCCCGACGGCGGCGACGGCGGGCATGGCGGCAACGTGGTGGTCGAAGCCGACGCAAGTCTGTCGTCGCTTATCGAGTACCGCTTCAAGCATCATTTCAAGGCCGAGCGCGGCACGCACGGCAAGGGAAGCCGCATGCACGGCGCTACGGGTGAAGACCTGGTTCTCAAGGTGCCCGTCGGCACGGTGGTTCACGAGTATTTCGAAGACGAAAAGGAAACGGGCGAGCTCATCGCCGACTTGACCCACGACGGCGAGCGCGTGACCGTGGCCGAAGGCGGCATGGGCGGGCGCGGCAACATTCACTTCGTCACGTCCAGAAGGCGCGCTCCAGCCTTCGCCGAATTGGGCGAGCCCGCACAGGAGGGTTGGATCGAGCTCGAGATGAAGCTCATGGCCGACGCTGCGCTGGTGGGCATGCCGTCGGCGGGCAAGTCGTCGCTCATCGCCAAGATGAGCGCCGCGCGCCCCAAGATTGCCGATTACCCGTTCACCACGCTGGTTCCGAACCTCGGCGTGGCGCGTTCGGGCGACCTGAGCTTCGTCGTGGCCGACATCCCCGGCCTGATCGAAGGTGCTCACGAGGGCAAGGGCCTCGGCCATGAGTTCCTGCGCCACATCGAGCGCACGGCGCTCATCGTGCACGTGGTGGACTTGACGGGCGATTGGGAAGGCCGCGATCCTCTCGAGGATTACGAGATCATCAACCGCGAGCTTGCGCTGTACGCCGACGAGCTGGCCAATCGCCCGCGCATCGTCGTGGCCAACAAGATCGACGTGCCGGGCGTGGAGGAGGCGTGCGAGCTGCTGGCGCAGCGCGTGCGCGAGGACTCGCTTGCTGCGGCCGACGGCGACGAGTTCGGACAGAGTTCCATCGATCCGAAGCTGTACTGCATCAGCGCGTTGACCGGCGAAGGCGTTGACGGCTTGAAGGCTGCCATCGCCACGAAGGTGCACGAGCTGCGCGAAGCGGCGCGCGCCCATGCCGAGCAGGACGTGCAGTACGAGCACGTGTGGGAGCTCAAGCGCGAAGCGCGCGACAGAAGGTTCAAAGTGGTTCCCCTGGGCGGCGGCGTGTTCCGCGTGGAGGGTCCGCGCGTCGAGCGCATGGTCGTGCAGACCGACTGGGAAAACGAAGAGGCCATTCTGTTTCTGCAGCATCGCCTGAAGCGCCTTGGCGTGGAGCAGGCACTCGAGCGCGCAGGAGCTGTGGACGGCGACGAGATCCGCATCGTGGGTCGCGCCTTCGAGTTCGAATCGGCGCGCACGGCGGAGGACCTGTACAAGGAGCTTGATCTGTAATGAAAGCAGACCGTGTGGCCGATGCGGCGCATCCGATGCAAGGGAAGCGCCTGGTTATCAAAATAGGGTCGTCGACGCTCACCACCTCGGAAAGCTCGATCGACTATGCGTACCTGCAGAAGCTGGCCGATCAGATAACCCGTGCGAAGAGCGTCGGCTGGCAGCCCGTCATCGTGACGTCGGCCGCCATCGCGTGCGGTCTGGAAGCGCTCGGCATCGCCAAGCGACCTTCGGACATGCCCAGCTTGCAGGCTGCGGCTTCGGTGGGGCAGAGCGCGCTTTCGACGGCCTACGCCGAAGCGTTCGCGCCCCATGGCATCACGACGTCGACCGTGCTGCTCACGCGTCGCGACACGGCGGATCGAAACGCGTACCTGCATGCGCGCGACACGTTGCTGCGCCTGCTCGACCTGGGGGTCGTGCCCATTGTGAACGAGAACGACACGATCTCGGTCGAGCAGATTCGCTTCGGCGACAACGACACGCTCGCCGCTTTGACGGCGTGCCTCATCGATGCGGACCTCATGATCATCTTGTCCGATATCGAGGGCTTGTACGACGCGAACCCGCACCATCATCCCGACGCGCGCCTTATCTCGTGCGTCGAGGCCATCGGCCCGGAAGTCATGGCCGTGGCGGGCGGCGCGGGCACCACGGTAGGGTCGGGCGGCATGATCACCAAGATCAAGGCGGCGCGCGTGCTCATGGTTGCGGGCATCCCCATGGTCATCTGCCATGGCCGCCGCGAGAACGTCATCGTCGACGTGGCTGCCGGCGAAGACGTGGGGACGCGGTTCGTCGCGGCTGAGAAGCCGCACGAGATCACCCCGAAGAAGCTGTGGATCGCGCTTGGGGATTCAGCACGCGGATCGCTGGTGGTGGACGACGGCGCCAAGGCGGCGCTCACATGCAAGGGCAGCTCGCTTTTGTCGGTGGGGGTGCGCGCGGTGGAAGGTCGTTTCGATCCGGGCGACATCGTCGACATCAAAGACGGTGCAGGGCATCTGTTCGCGCGGGGCAAAGCGGCGTTTTCAAGTGACGAGACCGCGCTTGCCATAGGGCGCACGCGCTCGCAGTTGCAGGCGAATCGCCTGCTGGCAAGCTTGGCGGAGCGCCCGCTTGTTCACCGTGACGAGCTTGTGGTGTTCGAGTAGGCCGCTTCGGCTATAGGCAAGGCGGGACAAGGAGGCAACGATATGATCGACGAAACCGTGCGCGACGAGGTGCGTCGCGTTGCTGAGTCTGCTCGGGCCGCAAGCTCGGCGCTGGGGCAGACCACTGCAGGGGAGCGCAATCGGGCGCTCATCGCAATGGCGCGGGCTCTGCGCGAGCATGCGGCGGACATCATAGCTGCCAACGGACGCGACATGGACGCGGCGCGCGAGGCCGGCACCAAGGAGAGCTTGCTCGACCGCCTTATGCTTGACGAAAGCCGCGTCGAGGCTATGGCCTGCGCTCTTGAGGATTTGGTCGTCCTGCCCGATCCGCTCGGATGCGTCCAGGACGAGCGCCAGCTGTACAACGGCATCGAGCTTACCCGGGTGAGCGTGCCCTTGGGCGTGGTCGCCGTGGTGTACGAGGCTCGTCCGAACGTTACGGCCGATGCAGCCGGCATTTGCCTGAAGTCGGGCAATGCCGCGGTGCTGCGCGGCGGCAGCCTAGCCTCCGCTTCCAACGAGGCCGTCGCACGCGTGCTTCACGATGCTGCGGTGAGCGCCGGCATGCCGCAGGGTTGCATCGGGCTGATCGCCTCGACCGATCGCGCTGCGGCCGACGAGCTCATGCAGCTTCACGGGGTGATCGACGTGCTCATTCCGCGCGGCGGGGCAGGGCTTATCCGCCACTGCGTCGAGCATTCCAAGGTTCCCGTCATCGAAACGGGCACGGGCAACTGCCATGTGTACGTGCACGCCACCGCGGACCTGGAGATGGCGCGCGCTATCGTGCTCAACGCGAAATGTCGCCGCTACGGCGTGTGTAACGCGGCCGAAACGCTGCTGATCGATGAGGCTGCGGCGGAGGTCATGCTGCCTCGACTGCTTGCCGACCTGCAGGCAAAGGGCGTGCTGCTGCATGCTGACGAATGCGCCCTTCGCGTGGCGCGCGCTCATGGCATCAAGGCGGAAGCCGCCGTCGAGCAGGATTGGGCTACCGAATACCTGGCGCCCGAGATGGCCGTGAAATGCGTTGGCGGCGTCGACGAGGCCATCGATCACGTGAACCGGTACGGCACGCGGCACTCCGAGGCTATCGTCGCCGACCCCACCGATGCAGAGGGCGCGGCGGCGCTGGAGGCGTTTCTCAATCGCGTTGACGCGGCTGCCGTGTACGCGAACGCTTCGACGGCGTTCACGGACGGCGGGCAGTTCGGCTTGGGCGCGGAGATCGGCATTTCCACCCAGAAGCTTCATGCGCGCGGCCCGTTTGCGCTTGCGGCCCTCACGTCGTACAAGTACGTGCTGCGCGGTACGGGGCAGGTGCGCGCGTAAGTGGCCGTCATCTGCGATAGGTTCGATCAGCTGGGCATGGACGGGCGTCCTGCTCGGCTGGGCATCATGGGGGGCACGTTCGACCCCATCCATATCGGGCACCTTGCGTGCGCCGAGCAGGCGCGCGAGGCTTACGGGCTGGACGGCGTGGTGTTCGTTCCCGCAGGCAATCCGGTGTTCAAGAAGGACAGGAACGTGACTCCTGCCGCGCACCGTCTTGAGATGTGCCGCGTTGCCGTGGACAGCAATCCTGCGTTCGATGTGAGCTCGATCGAGATCGACCGCGGCGGCGACACGTACACGGTGGACACGCTGCGCCAGATGCGCGCGCATTATCCCGCCAACGTGGAGCTGTGCTTCATCACCGGGGCCGATGCGGTGTACCACATCCTGCAATGGCGGGAAAGCGCGGCCATCGCCGATCTAGCTCGTTTGATCGCGGTTACAAGGCCGGGCTACGCGCTGTCCGAATCGCATCGTGCGGCCATCGCCGAGCGAGGGAGCTTCACGGTCGACTATCTGGAAGTCACGGCGCTTGCCATCTCCTCGAGCGATCTGAGGGACCGGGTTGCGGCGGGAAGGTCGATTCGCTATTTGACCATGCAGGGCGTTCTCGACTATATTCAAGCGCATGCGCTGTACCGCGCGCAAGGCTGCGCCGCATGCGGCGGCACGGAAGGAGGGTCGTTGCGATGAGCGAACGGGATACGTCGTGCGCGCCTGCTCCTTATGGGGACGACGCACTTTCCGACGCGTTTTTCGAAGCGCGTAGGCAGGATTTGAAGGCAAGGCTCAAGCGCTCTCGATACGAGCACACGCTGGGGGTGGCCGACACCGCCGTGCGACTTGCGCGTTTGTACGGCGTCGATGAGCGCAAGGCGCGCTTGGCGGGGCTGCTGCACGACTGGGACAAGAGCTTCGATGACGAGGGAATTCTTCGACGGGCCGAAGAGCTGGGGCTCGACGTCGATTCCTCTGCGATCGGGGACCTTCCGGCGCTTTTGCACGGTCCCACGGCCGCGCTCGCGCTTTCGCGGGCGTATCCTTGCATCCCGTGCGATATCGTGCGGGCCATCGAGCTGCATACGACGGGCGCTATCGGCATGAGCGATTTGGATATGGTCGTGTACGTTGCCGATGCCGTCGAGCCCGGTAGAAAATACGATGGGCTGGAAAAGCTGCGCGCGCTGGTTGGCCAGGTCTCGCTCGAAGAGCTGTTCTTGGCAACCTTTCAACATGTTCTTTTCAACCTTATCGATCGGCGTAAGCGGGTGTATCCGCGAACGCTCGAAATATGGAACCATTACCTTGTCCGCGCGCGAGAAGCCGCAGGCGAAACACCGAAGAAAGGAATAGCGTGACCGAAACGAAGAACGAGACCCCCAAGGTGACCTCTCGCGAATGCGCGCTCATCGCTGCGCGCGCCGCCGATGAGAAGAAGGCTACCGACATCATGGTGCAGGAGGTGCGCGATCTTATCGGCGTAACCGATTACTTCGTGATTGCAACCGCGTCGAACAACCGCCAGGTCGAGGCCATCATCGACGAGATCGAGGAGGCTGTTCGCACGCAGGGCCACCTGAAGCCCCTGCATCGCGAGGGAACGCAGGACGGCACCTGGTCGCTGCTCGACTACGGCAGCTTCGTCGTGCACGTGTTCCAGCCCGAAACGCGCGACTACTACCGACTGGAGGCGCTCTGGAACGACGCGCCCGTGGTGGATCTGGCGAAGGAAGCGGGCCTGACCGAGATCGAGTATTCCGATCGCATTGCGAAGATGCTCGGGCGCAACTAGCGGTCGTCCACACGCCATACGGCTTATAGCGAGAAACGGGGCTTCGGCCCCGTTTCTCGTTGACCAGGCTGTTTCGATGCGCACTGGATGCGCGTGGGAAACGTGTTGGATTTTCGCGCGGTCCGCGCTGGATTCGCGTCAGGAGCGCGCTGGATTATTGCTGGGAAGCTGCTGGATCCGCGGCAGGTCGGGTTGGATCCTTGTCGGATATGCGCCATCTGCGCGCTAGATTGCCTCGCTATGCTTTTGCCAAGGTGCTTGACGCGGCAAGTTGTATCCTATAAGATACAAAGGAGCAAAGATGGCAGACGGTTCTGTTCAGGTTTTCAGCACGGCGACGTTCGCTCGGTGGCTCAGGCGGTTGAAGGACGAAAGCGCTCGCGTGGCCATTCTTGCGAGGATCGCTCGCCTGGAGGACGGGCTTTGGGGCGATGTCCGCTCGATCGGGGATGCGGTGGTCGAATTCCGCGTCATGCAGGGGCCGGGCTATCGTTTGTACGGCATGCGGCATGGGTGCAAGGTCGTTCTGCTTTTGTGTGGCGGAGACAAAGGGTCTCAGCGTTTCGATATCGCGCGAGCGAAGCGGCTTGCTCGGCGCATACGGCAGGAAGGGGCTTTCGATGAAGAATCCGTTTAGACGGCCGCTAAAGGTCAAGGAGTTTTGCGTTTCCGACTATTTGGACTCCGAGGACGCGATCGCATCGTACCTCACTGCCGCGCTGGCCGAGGGCGATCCCGAGTTCTTCCAAAGGGCTCTCGGCGACGTGGCGAAGGCGCGCGGAGGAATGGCGCAGGTAGCACAGCAGGCAGGGGTCGGTCGCGAAAGCTTGTACAAGTCGTTATCGGCGGAGGGCAACCCGCGGTTCGGCACCGTTGTCGACGTGCTTTCGGCTCTTGGCTTCAAGCTTGAGGTTGTTCCTGACGCATAGGCCGGCCGGAAACGATTGGAAGCGGTGCGGTTTACGCATGGCTTTTTTCGGTAGTCGTCCGCAGCGCCTTCGGAAGGGGAAGGGCTGCTCCTAATGCGGCTGCGGCGATCATCACCACGACGCCTTTCACCGGGAAGCACAGGAACAGCAGCAGCACGGTCATGAGCGGTTGGCGCATGACGCCGCCGACGAGCGCTGCCGTGCAGGTGCACAGGCAGAACACGGGGTCGGCTCCCGTGAGCGTAGCCATGCCGTAGCCGATGGAGACGCCGGCGAAGATGACGGGGAAGAAGTGTCCGCCGCGCCAGCCGAAGCGGATGCACAGAGGCGTGACGGCCACTTTCACGAATCCCGTCGCAAGCAGCGTGACCGCTCCCATGCTCATCCAAACTTCGTTAAGCTGCTCGGTTTGCACTTCGCCGGCGAACATCGTGAACGGCAACGCGATGCCCATGGTTGCAAGGACAAGCCCCGCGATGATCGCTTTCAGCACCGGGCGATCTCCCATCTTGTCCGACGCCCGCTTGAAGCAGCCGTCGAACGCGCAGAACAGCCACCCGCCTGCCGCGCCGATCAAGGCAAGCGGCAGAAACCAGACCGCTTCGGTTGCGCCGACGTGGATGTCGCTGTAATGCGGAAGCGACATACCCCCGCCGAACAGCGACGACAAGCCCATAAGCGCGCCGAGCGCGCCCGCTATCGCGCAGAAGTACACGACCAGCTTCGAGGTTTTCGGAAGGGTGATGGTCTGCTCGGACCCTTCGGGCTCTCCGCCGTACAGCGGTGCGGCGAACCCGAACAGGGGTGCGGTGAATATGGCGGAAAGCGCAGCCATGGTGCCGACCGAGGTGAGCTGTTTGAAGTCAGATCCGAAGCGCTTCATGCGGTCGCCTACCCAGGTGCAAATGCCGGCGATCGCCCCGGTCAAGCCTGCTTCGGGGCCGACGGAGCCGCCGAAGAACAGCGGAAGAAGCGCCGCGATGGACATGGTTCCCAGCTTGTCGTATTCGTAGCGACCGTCTTGCTTCACTTTGGCCATGACCTCGTTGAGATCTTCCGGGTAAGGGCCGAAGCGCTTGGCGAACAGGCCGATGATCAATCCTCCCACCAGGCAGGCCGCCAGGGGGAAGTACGGCCCGAAATGCGCGGGCATCTTCTCCCATATAAAAGAGATGCCCAGGTTCATGACGAAGAGGAGAAACCACACGAACGCTCCCGCTATGGCGCCGGTCACGATGACCGACGCGACGAACAGGAAACGGTTTGCGAACTTCGCTGCCTTCACGATGGACTCCTAACGCGTGGCGACGTCTCGGGCGCAGGGCAGGCCGTGCGCGCCTTGCGCCGTTTGCACGGCGCGCACGATGGCGCCCTGCATGGCTTCGGTGGCCAGCATGGCCACCAGGTCGTAGTCGGCCTCTGCTTCGCACGAGGAGAACGTGAACACGGTGTCGCCGTCGCCGGACGTGTGGACGGGCTTGATGGCCCGGGCGTACGCGTCGTGGACGGTGGATGATACTTTGGTGGCCTGCGCCTTGGTTATGCGGGCGTTCGTGAGGACCAGTCCGATGGTGGTGTTCGGGCAGGGCCCTTCGCTTGGGACCGCGCGGCTTCCGTCGTCTTGGACGCGGCTTGCAAGCTCGGTCAGTGCATCGAGCGGCTCCATGACAAGGCCGTTGGCTCCTCGGCATCCGGCGATCCAGGTGCCGTCGCTTTCGCAGACGTTGCCGAGCGCGTTCACGGCGACGATGGCCACCGCCACCACGTCTCCCATGCGCAGCCCGCAGATGCCCAGCCCCGCCTTCATGGCCCGATCGCCGCCCAGGAGCTTCCCGACCGTGGCCCCGCATCCGGCGCCGACGTTTCCTTCTTCAAGCGGCTCGGTTGCTTTACGCTCGAAAGCTGCGCGGGCGGCGGCGCGGCCCATGGCCGCATCGGGATGCGCGTTTTTGCCTACGAGCAGGTCGAACAGGCATGCTCCGCATACGATCGGCACCCGCGCGCTTTCGACGGGAAAGCCGATCCCGCGTTCCGCCAGCTCCTCCATCACGCCGGTCGATGCGGCTAGGCCGAAAGCGCTGCCGCCCGAAAGGACAACGGCGTGCACGGCTTGGATCATGTTCTCCGGCTTGAGCAGATCGGTCTCGCGCGTGGCAGGACCGCCTCCGCGCACATCGACGCCGCAGACGCCTCCTTCGGGCGCGATGACCACGGTGCAGCCCGTTGCCGCAGCGGCATCGTGCGCGTGGCCGCACAAGAACGCGGGCAGGTCGGAAAGGGAAGCGGGCTGGAGCATAGCGGTTCCTTCCTGAGGAGACTGGTCATGCAGTAGTCGCATTGTACACCGTTGAAGGAGCCTTCGCTGCCGAAGGGCGCAACCGGGCCGCACCGGCTTCGGTTCGCCGGCGAAAAGATGCCGGGATCGAACTTATGTCGGCTTGCGGCGCCCTCTTCGCAGTGATACGGTGGAAACCCTTTCAAACCGCTGCATCCCTCCCTTACGATGGGAGTGATTCGCATGCCAGATTTTCTGACCAAGACCGCTTGTCGCGGACGTCGTCCGCAGCGATTCGTCTCGGCCCGCCACTACCGGCGCCCCGACCTCATTGCGAAGTTGCTGAGGGAGCGCCATGTTCCCCGGTTCATCGTTGCGCCCGAGGGATTCGGCAAATCGTTCGTAGCGCTGGAGTACGCGGAAACGGTTTTCCGGTTCGAGCACGTGTTTTGGATCGACGCGAAAAGCCCGTGCTTTTTGCGCGATCTCGATGACGGGCGCATTGCCAAGACGCTTTCTTCGGAAGACCGCGCTCCGTTCTTGGCCGTTGTCGAGGACGTGCCCTCGCTGGACCCCCAGCGCGTCGAGTTGCTGTCTCGTGAGGTGGACGCGCTGATCGACCGTGGCTGCGAGGTTCTGGTCACCTGCCTGCCCATGCGCGATGCCTTCCATGGGCAGCGGGACCGCCTCAAGCTGGGGGCCGCGGACTTGCTGTTGACCGATGCCGAGCTTGATGCTTTGCGCACGGCTGCCGAGCGCGAGGCCGAACCCGCCGCCCTCATGCCGACGGCTCGTCGCATCGCGACGCTTGTGTGGGGGACGCCCGACGATCGCGCAGCGTTTCTCGCGTCGGTTGCGAAAGAGGAGCTTCCCGCCGATTTGATGCTCCCCTTGTTTTCGATGCTGTGCCTGCAAAACGGCGCGCTTGCCGACCTTGCGGCGTTCGGTTCCTGCGAGGACGATTCGATTGCGATTTTGTCGGAGCAGTATCCTTACCTGGGAATCGATTGTAGGAAAGAACGCTTCGACGCCGCCTCTTTTTCGATGGACGAGCTGTCGGAGGCGTTTTCGCCGACATTGCCCGGCCTTGCGGAGAGGTCGGTGTTTTCCGACGCCGATGCGCTCGCGACGCACATTGCGGACGCGTTGCTGAAGCGCGAGCAGCTTGCGCGTGCGTGCGATGCGGCTCGCTTGCTGGCATCGCGCAAGGCGCGCGCGGTATGGTTGGCAAGCCGGGGCCGCGAGCTTTCCGACGGGGCCTGCCTGGTCCCCGCGTGCGACGTGTACCGCTCGCTCGGCGGGGAGAAAGCCGGTCTGGCCTGCTTCCTCGACGCCGCGGAGGCCGCGCGGCGCGCCTTGTTGGGGGATCGCGACTCAGCCTGCGCCGTTGCGCGACGGGTGAGCGGGTCTTCTGCCGCCGCGGTCGGATTGCGAGCCGCCGCGGCGCTCGTCTTGGGCCGATGCGCCGAAGAAGGGGAGCGCCGCCGCGCTATTCGCCTGGCCTCGTCGCTGGCCCTTGCTCCCGAAGCCGCGCGCGAGGATGACGGGTTTTTGCCGGATACGGACGGACGGTCTCTTGCGGCGGCAGCTGCCGTGCAGGACGCGCTTGAGACGTCGTGCACGGAAGGAGCGAAAGCGTGGTTGGCCTGGTACGAAGGCGGCGTTCGCGGGCACATGATGGCCTATGCTGCAGCTTGGGTGCTCTCTTGCGCGGAACTTGAAGCGCGCGCCGGGCGATCGCGGGCCGAGGCCTTGCCCTCGGAACCGGTCGACCAGGTGGCTGTCGTGGTGCGAGCGCGCGTTTCGACGCTTGCGCAGGACGCATTGCGGCTTTTCGACGGAATGGCGGGCGCGGGGCTCGAGCGCGCATGCGAAAGCGGAGCGGTGTCGGTGCCTTCCCTTGACGCGCGCTCGTCTTTGGCCGTGCGCCGCGTCGAGATGGCCCTGTTCTCCCAGCGCGCGGATCATGAGCGCATCGAGCGAGAGCGCGCCGAGCGCCGCTTCGTGTTCTCGGCCACCCATCCCGATGCGCTCAGCAGCCAGTCTTGCATGCCCGCGCCGTCTGCGGCCATCGGGGCGGCGCCGAGGCTCACGGTGAATCTGTTCGGCGGCTTGGACGTGCGCATAGGGGGCAAGCGGGTCGACGATGCGCTGTTCAGGAGGCAGAAGGTCAAAACGTTGCTGGCTCTTCTCGTGCTCAACCGGGGGCGCGAATTCTCGCGCGACAAACTGGTTTCGCTGCTGTGGCCGGAAAGCCCGCTGGAAGCGGCGCGCAAGAATTTCTACGGGGTTTGGAGCCTTTTGCGGCGTGCGCTCAAAACGCCGGACGGCACCTGTCCGTACCTGATTCGGCAGCAACGTGGACTGCGCCTTGATGCCGACCTGCTGGACAGCGACGTTGTTCAGTTGGACGACGTGTGCAACAAGCTGTTGTTCGAACAGCCGGGATACGGGGGGTGGGCATACTTGTTTTCGCAGGTGAACGACAGGTTCTCAGACGACATCCTTCCCAGCGAGAATAACAATGACGCCCTTGTGGGCAGGCGGGCCGAATGCCGCGACAAGCTGGTGGACGCCTTGGTGGCGGCTTCGACGCGGCTGGTGGGAGCGGGCGAAGTGCGCGAGGGGCTGTGGTTCGCCCGGGCTGCGCTGCAGCGCGACGGCGGGCGGGAGGATGCGTACGTGGCGCTCATGGAGGCCCAGCTGGGGGCGGGGCAGCGCAGCGCGGCGCTCGAGACGTACTTCGCATGCCGCCGCTACTTGGTGAACGAACTGGGCATCGATCCGTCCATCGAGACCACGCGCCTGTACCGCAGTATCATCGAGAGCGAAGAGGAGCTTGAATGACCGGCCGTCGACCGCAGGGGAAAACGCTGTTTCCGCAGCCCCGCGCGTTGTCGCCCGCATCGGGGCCGGCGGTGCGAAAATGCTGTTGAGATTATTGACCGGCCGATGGCGGCGGGTTCGTTATGTTAGAGTGGTTCGTGCTGTATTCAAACGTTCGACCGCGCGACCGGCGCAGTTCCGGCCGCGAAAAGGATGGCGCATCATGGCTGGATTCCTATCCAAGCTGCTAACGCTCGGTGAGGGCAAGCAGATGAAGAATTACGAGGCGACCGTAGCCAAGGTCAACGCCCTCGAGACCCAGATGCAGGCGAAGACCGACGAAGAGCTGCGCGCGCTTACCGCCGCTTTCCGCGAGCGCGCTCAAGGAGGAGAAGACCTCAAGAGCCTGCTGCCCGAGGCGTTCGCCACCGTGCGCGAAGCGTCCGTGCGCACGTTGGGCCTGCGGCATTTCGACGTGCAGTTGATCGGCGGCATGGCCTTGAATGACGGCCAGATCGCCGAGATGAAAACCGGCGAGGGCAAGACCCTCGTTTCCACGTTGGCCGGCTACTTGAACGCCCTTTCGGGCAACAACGTGCACGTGGTCACCGTGAACGACTACCTGGCCCGGCGCGACAGCGAGTGGATGGGGCAGGTGTACCGCTTCCTCGGCATGGAGGTGGGTCTCATCCAAAACGGCATGCGCCCGGACAAGAAGAAGCCCGCGTACTTGGCTGACGTCACGTACGGCACGAACAGCGAGTTCGGCTTCGACTACCTGCGCGACAACATGGTGACCCGTGCGGAGGCTCGCGTGCAGCGCGGGCATCATTTCGCCATCGTCGACGAGGTGGACTCCATTCTCATCGACGAGGCGCGAACCCCGCTCATCATCTCCGGCGCGGGCACGCAGGCGGCCGAAACGTACAACAAGTTCGCCCGCGTCATGGCCGGCCTTCGCCTTGACGAGGACTTCGAGATGGACGAGGCGAAGAAGACCATCAACGCCACGGAGAGCGGCCTTGAGAGAATCGAGGCCATGCTGGGGATCGACGACATCTACGCCGACCCGTCCGGGCAGCTTCCGAACCACCTCCAGCAAGCCTTGAAGGCCCAGTTCCTGTTCCATCGCGACGTGGATTACGTGGTGGTGAACGGGGAAGTGAAGATCGTCGACGAGTTCACGGGCCGCATCATGGAGGGACGGCGCTATTCCGAGGGCCTGCATCAGGCGCTCGAGGCGAAAGAGCGCGTCCTCGTGCGCGAGGAGAACCAGACGCTGGCCACCATCACGCTGCAGAACTACTTCCGCCTGTACGAGAAACTGTCCGGCATGACCGGTACGGCCATGACCGAGGACGCCGAGTTCCGCGAGATCTACAAGCTGCCCGTCGTGGCCATTCCGCCGAACCGCCCGGTTGCTCGAAAGGACGAGAACGACCTGATCTACCGCACGGTGGAGGCGAAGTTCAACGCCGTGGCCGACGACGTTGCCGAGCGCAACGCGAACGGTCAGCCCTGCCTTATCGGCACGGTGTCCATCGAAAGCTCCGAGAAGCTGTCGCGCCTGCTGGACAAGCGCGGCATCGCGCACGAGACCCTGAACGCGAAGAACCACGAGCGCGAAGCCCATATCATCGCGCAGGCGGGCCGCGTAGGCGCCGTGACCATTGCCACGAACATGGCGGGCCGCGGTACCGACATCCTTTTGGGCGGCAATCCCGACGTGATGGCCGACGACGTTCTGCGCGCGCGGGGCTTCGACCCCGAGCTGGACGCCGATGCCGAGGTGGAAGAGGGCAAGCCGCCCGCGCCTACCGCCGAGCAGCGAGCGGATGCGCTCGCCGAGGCCAAGCGGGTTTGCGCCGAAGAGCACGACGCCGTGATCGCTGCGGGCGGCCTGACCGTCATCGGCACCGAGCGCCACGAGTCCCGGCGTATCGACAACCAGCTGCGCGGCCGCGCCGGCCGTCAGGGCGATCCGGGCGTGACGCAGTTCTACCTGTCGCTCGAAGACGACCTCATGCGCCTGTTCGGCGGCAACCGCATGGACTCCATCGGGCGCATGATGGAGAAGACCGACATGCCCGACGACATGCCCATTCAAGCCGGCATGGTGTCGAAGGCCATCGAGGGCGCGCAGCGCCAGGTGGAGAGCATGCACTTCGCCGCTCGTAAGAACGTGCTTGAGTACGATGACGTCATGAACCTGCAGCGCGCGGCCATTTACGGAGAGCGCAACGCCATCTTGGACGGCAAGGACATGGACGAGCGCATTCCCCAGATCGTGAGCGACGCGGCGGAGGCCGCGGTGCAGGAGAACTGCCCCGCCAAGGCTCCCAGCGACGACTGGGACAGCAAGGCCGTGGAGGCGTGGGCCGCCAACATGACGGGCCGCGACGACTTCCGCGTAAGCGAAGTCGACCACGACGACGATCCGGCGGTTCTGGCCGAAGGCTTGACGGACTACCTCGAGCGCGTGTACGACGAGAAGTCCGAGCAGTTGGGCGAGTCGGTCATGAAGATGCTCGAGAGCCAGGTCATGCTGCGTATCATCGATACGCGCTGGATGGCCCATCTGCAGGAGATGGATTACCTGAAGGCCGGTATCGGCTTGCGCGCGTTCGGTCAGCGCGACCCCCTGGTCGAGTACAAGAACGAAGCGTACAACGCCTTCCAAAGCCTGACGGCGGGCATGTACGAAGACTACCTGCGCACGCTCTTGCGTCTTCAGGTGGCCGTGAAGCAAGACCAGCCCGAACTGGCCGAGGAAAAAAGCCCGCTTGACGGCAAGGTGAGCTATTCGTCGCCCGAGCAGGTGCTCGAGGAAACGGGCGTCGCAGCGGCGCGCAGGCAGGCTGCGGCTTCTGGAGCTCCGGCTGCCGACGGCCAGCCGGCAAGGCCTCCCAAGCCTGCGGCGGCCAAGCCGCAAACCTACGTCAAGGACAAGGACGATCCCTTCGCCGACGTAGGACGCAACGACCCGTGCCCGTGCGGCTCGGGCCTTAAGTACAAGAAGTGCCACGGTAAGAATCTGTAGGAACATGGCTGATAGAGACTTGAAAGACTTAGAGCAGGTGGCCCGTCGCGTGGAAGACGCGCGCGGGTACCTGCACATCGAAGACAAAACGGCGGAGCTCGAAAAGCTCGATGCCGAGATCGCGTCGCCGGGCTTTTGGGACGACGCGTCCCATGCCCAAAGCGTGTCGAAGCAGGCCAGCGTGCTGCGCGACACGATCGGCGAGTACGACGAAGCGGCGGCCCTTCTAGAGGACGCGCGCGCCGCGTTCGAGCTGGCCGCGGAAGACGAGCTGTTCGCCGACGAGGCCCAATCCGCGCTCGACGCGCTCGACGGCATGCTGGACAAGCTGGAGATCAGCTCGTGGTTCTCCGAGCGCTTCGACGGGGGAGACGCCATTTTGACGGTGAACCCCGGGTCGGGCGGCTTGGAAGCCCAGGACTGGACCGAGATGCTGTATCGCATGTACGCCCGCTACGCCGAGGGCAAAGGGTGGAAGGTCACCGTGCTCGACGTGGTTCCGGGCGAGGGCATCGGACTGGACAAGGCCACCATCCAGGTGGAGGGCCGCAACGCTTTCGGCATGCTGAAAAGCGAAAACGGCGTGCATCGTCTGGTGCGCATCAGCCCAACCGATGACAAGAAGCGCCGACACACCACGTTTGCCGGCGTGGAGGTGCTTCCGGTGCTTCCCGACGACATCGAGGTGGATCTCAATCCTTCCGACGTGCGCGTGGACGTGTACCGATCGAGCGGCCCGGGCGGTCAGTGCGTCAACACCACCGACTCGGCCGTGCGCCTCACGCACGTGCCCACCGGCATCGTGGTCACGTGCCAGAACGAGAAATCCCAGCTGCAGAACAAGGAAGCCGCGTTTCGCGTGCTGAAGGCGAAGCTTTACGAGCGCGAAGAGCAGAAGCGGGCTCAGGAGCTGGCCGAACTGCGCGGCGAGCGCATGGACTCCACGTTCGGCAGCCAGATTCGCAATTACGTGCTGTATCCCTATCAAATGGTTAAAGACGTCCGCAGCGGCATCGAGACCGGCAACGTGGACGCGGTCCTCGACGGCGATCTGGACGAGTTCGTGGTGGGCTATCACCGTTGGAGAGTGTCCCAATAATGAAAGGAACAGGAATGACCGAGCTTGAACGGCGGGCGAACGAGATGCGCAAGGACATCGTGCGCATGATCGCGGAAGCGGGCAGTGGGCACCCGGGCGGGTCGCTCTCGTGCGCCGACATCCTATGCGCGCTGTACTTTGGAGGCGTCCTCGAGCACGACTCCCAGAATCCCGACGACGAAGCGCGCGATCGCTTCATCCTGGCGAAAGGCCATGCTGCGCCGGCGCTCTACGCCGTGCTCGCGCATGCGGGCTACTTCCCGCGCGAGGAGCTGCTGACGCTGCGCAAGCTGGGGGGCCGTTTGCAGGGCCATCCCGATTCCAGCTTGGTTCCCGGCGTTGAGGTGTCCACCGGCTCGCTCGGCCAGGGGCTGTCCGTTGCGGCGGGCGCTGCCGCCGGCTTGAAGCTTGACGGGAAGGACCAGACGGTGTTCGCGCTTCTCGGCGACGGCGAGTGCCAGGAGGGCCAGGTATGGGAAGCCGCCATGTTCGCGGCTCACCGCAATCTGGACAACCTGGTGGCCATCGTGGACCGCAACTGCCTGCAGATTGACGGCGACACGGCCGACGTGTGCGATCCGGGCGATCTGGTGGCGAAGTTCCAGGCGTTCGGTTGGGACGCGCGCGAGGTCGACGGACACGACATCGACGCCCTCGTCGAAGCGCTTTCGGCTGCGAAGGCAGATCGTCAGGGCAAGCCCCATGCGTTCATCGCTCGCACGGTGAAGGGCAAGGGCGTGTCGTTCATGGAGCATCAAGCGGGTTGGCACGGCAAGGCGCCGTCGCCCGAGCAGACCGAGGCCGCGCTGGCCGACTTGGCGGCGCTGGAGGAGAAGGAGGCCTGCCGTGGTTAAGCTGGCAGACGAAACGCAGTCCCAGGTCAAGCGCGCAACGCGCGCAGCGTACGGAGCGACGCTTGAAGAGCTTGCCGGCGAGGGCTTGCCGGTTGTTGCCGTGGACGCCGACCTGACGGGTTCGACCACCACCAAGAAGCTGGCCGACGCTGGCTTTGAGGATCGCCTGTTCAACTGCGGCATCGCCGAGCAGAACATGGTCGACGTGGCGGCGGGCCTGGCCATCACGGGGCACGTGGCCTACACGGGCTCGTTCGCCGTGTTCGGCACGGGCCGCGCTTACGACCAGATCCGCAACACCGTGTGCTACAGCAAGCTGGACGTGAAGATCGCCCCCACGCATGCGGGCATTTCCGTCGGACCCGACGGCGGCAGCCACCAGATGCTCGAGGACGTCTCGCTCATGCGCGGGCTTCCCAACATGCGCGTGCTGGTGCCGGCCGACTATGCGGCGGCGCGCGCCGCGATCCGCCTGGCCGCGACCACGCCCGGCCCGGTCTACGTGCGCATGGGCCGCGCGTCCGTCCCCGCCGTCTACGCCGACGGCGTAGAGCTTGAGCTGGGTCGCGCCTACGTGCTGCGCGAAGGATCCGACGCCACCATCGTGGCGTGCGGCGTCGAGGTCGAGCAGACGCTCAAGGCGGCGGACATACTCGCTGAAGAGGGCGTTCAGGTCGAGGTCATCGATGCGTTCAGCGTCAAGCCCCTCGACGAGGAGACCGTCGTGGCGTCCGCGGCGAAGACGGGCCGCGTGGTGGTGGCCGAGGAGCACAGCGTCTACGGTGGCTTGGGATCGGCTGTCGCGGAGGTGCTTGCGCGCACGAATCCGACGCCGGTCGAGTTCGTGGGCATGCGCGATCAGTTCGGCAAATCGGGCGAGTTCGAGGAGCTTCTTGACTACTTCAACCTGGGTTCGCGGGCGATTGTCGAAGCTGTGAAGAAGGTTATGGCCCGATAGCGGTTCTGCTAGAATCAGGCCGTCTCAGTACATCACTATTTGAACGGAGCATTCTGTGACGAACGACATCAGCCAAGGGGTTCCGCCGCGCCCGCAGCGGCGCGGCGGTGCCCATGCGGCGCCGGTGCGGCAAACTGCGTCGCAGCTGTCCGCGTCGCTGCCGGTGCTGGAAGTCGATGACATTCCCCAGCAAACGGGCACCCCGGTCATCACGTTCGACCATGTGACGAAGGTGTACCCCGCGCAGCCGAACAAGCCGGCTCTCAACGATATCTCCCTGCAGATCTACGCGGGCGAGTTCATCTTCTTGGTAGGCCATTCCGGTTCGGGCAAGTCGACCTTCATCCGCATGCTCATTCGCGAGGTGAAGCCCACGCAGGGTCATATCTACGTGGCTGACGAGGACCTGTCCACCATGCGCAACTGGCGTGTGCCGTACTTGCGCCGCAACATCGGATGCGTGTTCCAGGACTTCAAGCTCCTGCCGAACAAGACCGTGTTCGAGAACGTTGCGTTCGCCCTTGAGGTAATCGGCAAGAGCCGTCACGTCATCAAAACGCAGGTCCCCGAGGTTTTGCGCCTGGTGGGCCTGCAGGACAAGCTCAACAAGCGCCCCGATCAGCTTTCCGGCGGCGAGCAGCAGCGCGTGTCCATCGCGCGCGCCATCGTGAACCGCCCGCCGCTGCTCATCTGCGACGAGCCCACGGGAAACCTGGACCCGCAGACCTCGCGCGGCATCATGGACCTGCTTGAGCGCATCAACCGTACGGGCACCACGGTGCTCGTTGCCACGCACGACCGCGAAATGGTCGACAACATGCGTCGTCGCGTTATCGCGCTCGACCGCGGCAACCTGACCCGCGACCAGGATAGGGGGGTGTACGGTTTCGATGTCTAGTTTCTTCTACTTCTTGCGCGAGTCGCTCACCGGCTTCACGCGTAACCTTTCAACGGCACTGGGCTCCATCGTCACCATCTTCCTGTCGCTTCTGATCATCGGCATTTTCTTCGTTGCCGGCCTTGTGGTCGAAAACGTGGTTTCGTCGGTCGAGAACGAGGTGTCCATCACGGCGTATGTGGCCGACGACGCTCCCGAAGCCGACATCCAGAGCGTTTCGAGCTACGTCAAGGGTCTTGAGGGCGTGGCCTCGGTTGGGTTCACGACGAAAGACCAGGCGCTCGAGAAATTCCGCTCTACGTCGAGCTCCGACATCATCGACACGCTCGACGGGCAGAACCCCTTGCCGGCTTCGATCGACATCGAGCTGTCCGACCCGCAGTTGGTCGAGCAGGTTGCCTCGTCGCTGCTGGGCAATACGACGTACCAGAAGATCAGCGAGGATCCCAGCGATCCTGCCGATTCCGTCAAGTACGGCGAGAAGACGGTCGAGCGGCTGTTCGCTCTGACCAACTACGTGCGCTACGTGGGCATAGCCCTGGTTGGCTTGCTCGTGTTCATCGCGCTCGTGTTCATCAACAACACCATTCGCCTTGCCATTCTTGCCCGTCGCAAGGAGATTGCCATCATGCGCTTGGTGGGTGCGTCGAACGGCTTCATCCGCGGGCCCTTCCTCATGGAAGGCGCGCTGCACGCTATCATCGGCTCGCTTTTGGCGGTCGGGTGCTTGGAGCTGCTTCGCAACTTCGCGTTGCCGCGCCTGCAAAGCGCGCTCATGTTCTTGAACTTCGACATCTCCTTGAACATGTTCCTGCTCATCTATGCGGTGCTGATCGTTTCCGGCCTGTTCATCGGCTTGGTCGGCTCTGCATTGGCTATGCGTCGCTACCTCAAGGTGTAGCGTTTCGCGTGGAAGGTCATGGCGAAGCATACTGACAGTTCGAAGATTGCCGCGTCCGCGCGTAAAGCGCGGGCGCGCAACGTGCGCCTTATCAAGGCGTTCTCTTTCTTTGCCGTAGTGTGCCTGGCGTTTGTCGGCGGCTTTTTCGTGCGCGGCGAAATTCCCTTGCTGGAGTCCTTGGGGATGGGCGGGCTTCCCGGAGATTCCCAAACCTCGTTGAGAAGCGACTCGTCGCGCGACGCGTACGGATCGTTGGGCGCGCGCGTCGGCGAAGTGGAGGACATCCTCAAAAACGACAGCTTGGACTCCTACGATCTTGATACGGCAACCTCGAACGTGCTCGAGGCGTTCGCCAAGACCACGCAGGATCCGTACCTGCGCTACTACGATGCGAACCGCTATGCCGCGCTTATGAAGGACAGCGCGGGAAGCTATGCGGGCATCGGTGTGCTGTTCTCGGAATACAACGGGCGCGCGTACGCCGTGGACGTGTTCGAGGGTTCCGCTGCTCAGGCCGCCGACGTGCGCCAAGGCGATTTCGTCGTGGCCATCGACGGCGATCGCGATCACGACTGGACCACCACGGAGGTGGCTGCGGCTCTGCGCCGAGACGAAGGGGAGGACGCCGTCATAACCTGGCGGCGGGCTGCGTCCCTTGAAGACGAAGGCGGCGAGGAATTCACCACCACGCTTTCGTGCTCGAGCTACACCGTGAAAAACGTCGTCACCGAGCTTTCGGGTTCCGTGGGCTACATCCAGCTCAAGCAGGTTACCCAGAACGCGTCCAGCTTGGTGAGCAGCGCGATTTCCGATCTGGAATCGCAAGGGGCGCTTTCGTTCGTCCTGGACATCCGTGACAATCCCGGCGGCTTCTTGACTCAGTCGGTGGACGTGGCCAGCTTGTTCGTGAAGAGCGGCACCGTGGTCAAGATCCAGACGAAGGAAGCCGAGGAAACCACGAAGAACGCGAACGGCACCATTGCGACCGACAAGCCCCTTGTGGTGCTGGTCAATGGGAACACGGCGGCTTCCGCCGAGGTGCTGGCCGCCGCGCTCAAAGACAACCAGCGTGCTACGCTCGTGGGATCGACCACCCTCGGGAAGGGTTCGGTCCAGGTCACGCGCGACCTCAGCTTCGGCGGAGCGCTTCGCTACACCGCCGCGTACTACAAGAGCCCGCTCGGCCACAACATCGACCAGGTGGGCGTGGTGCCCGACATCGCGGTGGGCCTGTCCGAAGGGGTCGACAATCAAAAGGCGCTTGCCATCGAAACCGCTCAGTCGCTTGTGAGGGAGTAGAGCCGTGGCTCGTTCCCGTTCGCATACGCGGCGCGCACCCCGCGCTCATCCTCGAGGCGTCCTGATGGTTCGCGCGGGCGGCTTCGGCTTCGTGCAGACCGCCGAGGGCGAGTTCTTCGTGCCGGAGTCGAAGATGGCGGGCGCGTTCGACGGCGATCTGGTGGAGCTGGCCCCTCTCCCCGCGCCGAAGGGCGGTGGAAAGCAGCCGCACGAGCGGCACGGATCCCCTGCGGCGGAGAAGCCGGCTGCGCGCGTGCTGCGCGTGATCGACCGCGCGCACGATACGTTGGTGGGCCGCTACGAAGTGGCCGAACCTTTCGGCGTCGTGGTTCCGGAGGATACGCGCATCCCCTACGACATTTTCACGATGCGCTCAGAATACCCTGATATCGAGGACGGCTCGCTTGTCCGCGTGCGCATCTCCACGTTTCCCTCCCGTAACACGGCGGCGACGGGGGTTATCGAAGAAGTGCTCGGCAAGGCCGACGAGGAGGCCGCGGCGATAGATTTGGTGATCGCGCGGCACAAGCTCGAGACGACGTTTTCCGAAGGCGCGCTTTCGGAGGCGCGCGCTGCGACGGTCGACGAGGATGCCGCGCTGGCCGAAGGGTATCGCGATCTGCGCGAGCGCTTCACGTTCACCATTGACCCTGCGGACGCGCGCGACTTCGATGATGCGATCTCCTTGGATCCTGTCGTTTTGACGAACGGCGAAATCGTGCTGAGCCAGCCGGCGCGCCGGGAGGAAGCTCCTCGCGGCATGCGGTTCGTGGACGGGCGCGGGGCGGAGGCCGTACGCTGGCGGCTGGGCGTGCATATTGCGGACGTTTCACATTACGTGCCGTGGAACTCGTCGCTTGACCTGGATGCGCGGCGCCGCGCAACAAGCGTGTACCTGGTCGATCGGGTGATCCCGATGCTGCCGGAGGAGCTGTCGGGCGACCTGTGCTCGCTGCGCCCGAACGAAGTGCGGCGCTCGATGACGGTCGATCTGTACCTCGACGACGATGCACGGTTGGTTTCGTACGATCTGTACCCCGCCCTTATTCGCTCGAACGCGCGCTTGTCGTACGACGAGGCGCAGGACATGCTCGACGCCCAGACCGAAGCCGATGACCAGCTTGCCTGGCGCCTTGCCCGTCTTTCGCTCATTGCGCGCAGGCGCTCGGCGGCGCGCGAAGCGGCGGGAGGGCTGGACTTCGACACGGTGGAAGCGCGCGTGCGCCTCGATCGGGAGGGGCATCCCGTTGCCATAGACCTCAGGCGCAAGACCGACGCGACCTCGCTGATCGAAGAGGCGATGATCTTCGCGAACGAAACGGTGGCTCGCCACTTGGACGACGCTCGGTTCCCGAGCTTGTTTCGCGTGCACGAGCAGCCGTCGGCGGACAGCCTGGCGGCTCTGATCCCGGTGTTTCAGGAGTTCTCGTGGTTCGACCTGGTCGATCAGGACAAGCTGGTGGCGGGCGATCCCCGGGTGCTGCAGCAGGTTCTTCAGGCCAGTGCTTCCCGCGCGGAAGGGGAGCTGGTCTCGTCGCTGCTGCTTCGTTCCATGAAGCGGGCGGTTTACCGGCCCGCGTGCGAGCCCCACTACGGGCTTGCCAGCAGCGCGTACGCGCATTTCACGTCCCCTATCAGGCGCTATCCTGATCTGGTGGTGCATCGCATGCTGAAGGCGCAGCTGACGAAGCGGTCGGAGCGATTCGATCAGGAGGTTGCGGCGCTTCCCTGGATAGCCGAGCATTCCTCGGATATGGAGCGTGTGGCCGAGAAGGCGGCGCGCGAATCCCAGGAAATCAAAATCATCGAGTACTTGCAGGCGTTCGTGGGCCAGTCGTTTTCCGCCGTGGTGTCGGGCGTGGCCACGTACGGGCTGTACGTGCGGTTGGACAACACCGCCGAAGGTTTGGTGCCCGTGAGGAACCTGGGGCCTGAGTACTTCGCGTTCGATCCGGTTCAGCATCGCCTGACCGGCCAGGATACGGGCGCAACCTATCGCTTGGGGCAGCGCCTTGCCGTGGTTTTGACGTCCGCCGACCCGCGCGCCAGGCGGTTGGATTTCCGCCCCGTTCAACAGGGGCGGTAGCCGGGGCTATGGGGCGCATGAGGGAGACGGCGCAAGCTATGGCGCGCCAGATGCACAGCAACAAGAGAACGTTCGCCGTGTACGTGGTGCTGCGCTTGATCGTGGTCGCGTGCGCGGCCTCTGCGCTCGTTTTCGGCAATTACGAGGCGTTCTTCCTCTGTCTTCTCACGCTGGTGCTGTTCTTGGTGCCCGCGTTCGTTGAAGTGAACTTCAGCATCACCATCCCCGAAACGCTCGAAGTGATCATCGTGCTGTTCATTTTCGCTGCCGAGATCTTGGGCGAGCTTCTGCATTTCTATACCATCTTCCCATTTTGGGATACGCTTCTGCATACGTTCAACGGGTTTCTAGCTGCTGCGATCGGGCTTGCCCTCGTGTCCATCCTCAATCGATCGGACCGCATCGCCTTCTCGCTCTCGCCATTTTTCTGCGTGGTGGTGGCGTTTTGCTTCTCGATGACCATCGGCGTGCTTTGGGAGTTCTTCGAATTCGGCATGGATCGGGTGTTCGGCCTGGACATGCAAAAGGATGCGGTGGTCACCAGCATCGCGAGCGCGCTCTTGGATTCCACGGGATCGCAGCACCCTGTGCGCATAGACGGGATAGAAGAGGTTGTCGTGAACGGTCAGGAGCTTGGGGTAGGGGGCTACCTTGATATCGGGCTTATGGACACGATGGAGGATCTGTTCGTGAACCTGATCGGCGCGATCGTGTTCTCGGTTATCGGGTACCGCTACCTCAAAAGCAAGGGTTCGGGATCCATCGTCAAAAGGCTTGTTCCGTGGCCGAGTTCGTCCGGCGGTCGCCGAGGCTCCGATTGCTGATCGAGTATTCGCTTTGATGATCAAAGCGAATACGGTATGATGCGGGCATCGACGGCGCGGGAAGGGGACGGCTATGGAAACGGCACATGGATCGAGCGACCTTGATCGATCTTTTTCGAGCAGGCCTCGGGCAGGGGCCGACGATGCCGTGCGCGCACGTCGGCAAGAGATCGACGACCTGCTGTCGGGCACGTTCAACTCCATCCTGCGCATCGAAGAGCGATCTTTGGACAACCGTCTGACGCAGGGGCTCACCATTACCGAAGTGCACACCATCGTGGCCGTGGGCCTTCACGAGCGTAGCCCGATGAACGTGGTTGCCGCGCGCCTGGGCGTGACGCTGGCAACGCTGACCACGGCCGTTAACAAGCTGGTCAAGAAGGGTTTCGTCGAGCGCGAGCGCGCGGAGGACGACCGGCGCAAAGTGCTGGTCTCGCTTACGAAAAAGGGCCGTCAGGTGCTGCGCGCCCACAACCTGTTCCATCATCAGATGATCGACGAGGCGCTAGCCGATCTGAGCGAGGAAGAAGAGCGCGTGTTCGCCGTTGCCCTCGCGAAAGTCAAGGCATTCTTCGACGCGCAGGAGTAGCGCGCAGAAATCGTGGAGGGGCCGACAAGGCACTTGCAATCGAGGCGAAGTCTCCCTATCATCGTCTATGCCTAAATACTTTGATTATCAAACTAATTTGGAAGCGGAAGGATCAACATGGCTACGATCGACATCGTGAAAGACGTACTTGTGGAAAACCTCGACCTGGATGCCAACGGCATCGTCGAAGACGCCACGCTCGATTCGCTGGGCATCGATTCGCTTGACATGGTCGAGCTTATTTGCGATCTCGAGGAGAAGTGCGACGTCGAGTTCGGCGAGCCGGAGGGCATCGAAACGGTGGGCCAGCTGGTCGCTCATATCGATTCCTTGAAGTAGAGGGGCTGAAGACGCGGGCCTTCGGGGCCCGCTTTTGGCATGACGAGCTAGTTCGAGAAAGAGGATCGGAGCATGAGAACGCGGGTAGCGGACACGTTGGGCATCGAGGTGCCCATCATCCAAGGAGCGATGGCTCGCATCGCCGACGCGAATCTGGCCGCAGCGGTCAGCGAAGCGGGGGGCTTGGGCATCATCGCATGCGGCGGCGCGCCGCTGTCGTGGATCGAGGAGCAGGTGGGCATCGCCCGCTCGAAAACCAACAAGCCTATCGGCGCGAACGTCATGCTCATGGATCCGAACGCTGCAAAGGTCGCCAAGCTTTTGACGGAGCTTGAAGTGGACGTTATCACCACAGGCGCGGGCAGCCCGGCGAACTACATGGATCTGTGGAAGGGCGCCGGCATCAAGGTGGTTCCCGTGATCGCCTCGAGCGCGCTCGCCGTGCGCATGGAGCGCCTGGGAGCCGACGCCGTGGTGGCCGAGGGCACGGAAGCGGGCGGCCATATCGGCGAGCTTGCCACGATGGCTCTCGTCCCGGCGGTATGCGATGCCGTTTCGATCCCCGTGATCGCGGCGGGAGGCATAGCCGACGGACGCGGGCTTGTTGCCGCGTTCGCCCTTGGGGCCGAAGGGGTGCAGGTGGGCACGCGCTTCTTGACCGTGGACGAGTGCTGCATCGCCGATGCCTACAAGGACAAGGTCATCGCCGCGAAAGATTCCGACACCATAGTCACGGGCCGCGGCAGCGGGCATCCCGTTCGCTGCTTGAAGAACAAGTTCGCGCGCACCGTGCGCAAGTTGGAAGGCGACGCTGCTGCGCACGGCGACGAGCTGGAGGCGATGTACGTGGGTTCGCTCAGGCGCGCCGTCGAGGGCGACGTGGACAACGGGACCATGATGGCGGGGCAGTCGGCTGCGCTCGTGAGCGAGCGCAGGACGGCAGCGGACGTGGTTGCTTCGATGATCGCCGAGGCGCAGGCTCTCGGTGGACTCGATCTTGAGGCGCTGGCGCAGTTGAACGCTCGGCGCGCACGCGTTCGGTAAGGGGTGCGCTGTGGCTGACACGCAATTCGCGGAAGGACCGCGTACCGGCGCGCCTTCGGTTCCGTGCATGCTTCCCGGGCGTCCCGTGTTCATGCTCTCGGGCCAGGGTTCGCAAAAGCCCGGCATGGGGGAGAGCCTGCTCGATCTTCCCGAAGTGGCCGAGGTGTTCTCCTGCGCGTCCGACGTGCTGGGCTACAACGTAGCCGATCTGGTTTCGAATGCAAGCGCCGATCAGCTCAACGACACGCGCTACGCCCAGCCGGCGCTGTGCGCGCTGTCGATCGGCGCGGCGCGTGCGCTCGAAGCCCGCGGCGCGGAGCCGATCGCCGTGCTGGGCTTCTCGCTGGGCCAGGTGAGCGCGCTCGCCGTGTCAGGCATGCTGTCGGACGAGGCAACCTTCGCGTTCGTGCGCGAGCGGTCCCGCCTCATGGCTGAGGCGGCTGCCGCGCAACCGGGCGCCATGAGCGCTTTGCTCAAGGCCGACGAGGAGAGTGTGCGCGCGCTGTGCGCGGAATGCGCGCAGGGCGGCGTTCTGGTTCCGGCAAACTACAACTGCCCTGGCCAGATCGTTGTTTCCGGAACGCCGGAGGCGATCGAGCGCATCGAGGCCGCCTGGGCCGACCAAGGGGGGCGCTTCTCGCGGTTGGCTACGTCCGGGGGGTTCCACAGCCCTTTGATGGCCGAAGCCGCAGTCGAGCTCGCGCGGTACCTGGACGGCGTGGAGTTTGCCGAGCCTCGCGTGCCGCTCATCTGCAACCTGTCCGCCGCACCCCTGGACGCGGCGCGTGCGCGGACGCGCCTGGTCGAGCACTTGACCGGTCCCGTTCGCTTCCAGCAAAGCATCGAGGCGCTTGCAGCCGCCGGTGCGGACACGTTCGTCGAGGCGGGTTACGGCGGCGTGCTGGCGAACCTGGTGAAGCGCATCGATCGGAGCTTCACGCGTTGCTGCGTACAGGATCGAACGAGCCTTGAAGCGTGCGCGGCAACGTGCTGCGCCTCCGATTCCGAAGAGGAGACACTGTGACCAACCAACCCGAAACCCTGCGCCGAAGCGCGGTCGTTACCGGATCGAGCCGCGGAATCGGCCGTGCGGTGGCCGAAGAACTGGCGTGCGCCGGCTTCGACGTATGCGTGAACTGCTCGAGCGAACGCGGGCTTGCCGCAGCTCAGGGGCTGGCCGATGGTTTGGCCGACGAGTACGGCGTGCGCGCCGTTGCGGTGGCGGCGAACGTTGCCGATGCCGATCAGGCGCAGGGATTGATCGAGGCCGCCTATGAAGCGTTCGGGCGCGTGGACGTGCTGGTGAACAATGCGGGCATCACGCGCGACGGATTGCTGGTGCGCATGAAGGAGGAGGACTTCGATGCGGTTATCGATGTGAACCTCAAGGGTACGTTCAACTGTTGCAAAGCGGCGGCCCAGCGCATGATGAAACAGCGCTACGGTCGCATCGTGAACCTGTCGAGCGTGGTGGGCGTGGCCGGAAACGCGGGTCAGGCGAACTATGCGGCTTCCAAGGCGGGGGTTATCGGCCTGACGAAATCGCTCGCGCGCGAGCTGGCCGCCCGCAACGTCACGGCGAACGCGGTCGCTCCGGGCTTCATATCCACGGACATGACCGACGAGCTGTCGGACAAGCAGCGCGACGCGGTTTTGGGACGCATCGCATCGGGACGCTTCGGCGAGCCGAAGGACGTTGCCGCGCTCGTTCGATTTTTGGCGAGCGAGGAGGCCGGTTACGTGACCGGGCAAGTTATCTGCATCGATGGAGGTATGTCGCTATGAGCAAGAACGCGAATTCGGGTGCCCAGGATATCGCCACGCGCCGTCCCGACGGCACGCATCGCGTGGTCATCACCGGCATGGGCGCGGTGTCTCCTGCCGGTGTCGGCGTAGAGGCGCTTTGGAACGCGGTCATGGGCCGCACTTGCTGCATAGGTCCGATCGCGCGTTTCGACGCGACCGACCATGACGTGAGCATCGCTGCCGAGGTGCGCGATTTCGACGCGACCGAGCACGGCCTTTCCAAGAAGGAGGCGCGCCGTTTCGAGCGGTTCGTGCAGTACGCCATCGTCGCATCCGACGAGGCCATGGCTCAGGCGGGGCTCGATATGGAAGCGGAGGACGCCACGCGCATCGCATGCGTGTTCGGAACGGGCATCGGCGGCATCGACGAGCTGCAAAGCGGGTTCTCCACGTTGGCCGAGAAGGGCCCCAAGCGCGTGAGCCCGCTGTTCATCCCCACGATGATCGGCAACATCGCCGCTGGCAACCTGTCCATTCGCTACGGTTTGCAGGGCGAGTGCCTGAACGTGGTGACCGCTTGCGCAACGGGGGCCCATTGCATCGGCACGGCCGTGCGCGACATCAGGCACGGCTACATCGACGCGGCGCTTGCCGGAGGCTCGGAAGAGTCCGTGTCTCCCATCTGCTTGGCTGGGTTCGCGAACCTGGGCGCGCTTTCGAAGTCGTCCGATCCTTGCGAGGCGTCGCTGCCCTTCGACGCGCGCCGAGCAGGCTTCGTGGCGGGCGAGGGTGCGGGCGCGGTGGTTCTGGAGTCGCTCGAGCATGCGCTCGGGCGCGGGGCAACCGTGCTGGCCGAGGTCGTCGGCTTCGGCTCGACGGGCGATGCCTACCACATGACCGCTCCCGAGCCGAGCGGCGACGGCGTGGCGCGCGCGATGCTGCAGGCGCTTTCGGAAGGGGGCTTCACGCCTGCCGACCTGGGGCATTTGAATGCGCACGGGACGGGTACGCCCGCAAACGACGCGACCGAGTCCAAGGCGCTTGCCGCCGTGTGCGGCGAAGAGCTCGCTCGTACGGTGCCGGTCACTTCCGTGAAGGGCACGACGGGCCATACGCTGGGGGCCGCGGGTGCGATCGAGGCTATCGTGTGCGCCCTGTCCGTGGCTAACGACTGCGTTCCCCCCACGGCCGGGTTCGCTGAAGCCGATCCTGCGTGTCCGGTGAACGTGGTGGTGGAGGCGAAGACGAACTACCCTCAGAAGGTGGCGCTTTCGAACTCGCTGGGCTTCGGCGGCCACAACGCCTCGCTGGCCATTTCGCCGTACCGGACCTCGCTGGCCTGACGGCCGTCGGAGCGCGAGACGCCTTGGCGTCCCGCGCGGGCGCATGGCGCGCAAAGCGCGCGCCGTTGAAAGGAGAACCTATGGATATCGAGTATCCCTGCGGCAAGGACGTCGTCGAGGCGGTGCTGCCGCACCGCGACCCGTTTTGCTGGGTAAGCCGAGTGACCTCCTGCAAGCCGGGCGTCGAAGTGACGGCCGAGCTTGACGTCGATCCCGGATTGGCGCTGTTCGCGGGCCATTTCCCGGGGCACCCGGTGCTGCCGGGCGTCATCATCATGGAGGCGCTTGCCCAGGCCGCCTCGTTCTGCGTGCTCGTAGAGCGCGGGGCCGAGGGGTCGATCGGGTTTTTGACGGGCATCGACAACGCGAAGTTTCGCCGTCAGGTGGAGCCGGGCGACACGCTCGTCTTGAAGGGCCGCATCGTGAAATCCTCGTCTCGCTTGTGCGTGGCGGAGGTCGAGGCGAGCGTCGACGGCCAGGTGTGCGCGACGGCGACGCAGAAGTATGTGCTGGCAAAGGCCGAGGCGTAGCGTGCGACAGCGTCGCGTGTCCGGCAAGCGGAAGGTCGTTCGATGAAACAGCGTAAGCAGAACTACATCACCATCGCAACCGACGGGGCGATGCTGTCGCAGAGCGGTGCTATGCCGGCGGTCCGAGCGGCGGAGGGTTCCGCCGACGTCGTGTATCGCCTGACGCGCATGGCGGCCGAGGCGGCGGGAGCTTTCCCGGATGCTCCGAACGCGCTCGACGCGGTGGACGCGTCCGTTTTCTCCGAGGCCGTCGGCGCGGGCCGATGCGCTTCGGGGGTTGACGTCGCAGCTGATCGACCTGCTCCCGTGGCTCTTGTCATGGCCCGCGCGAAGACGGCGCGCCGCTTGTTTCCCGCGGTGGTCGAGGCCGGGTTCGCGGCGTGCGCGGCGTATACGCAGGATCGTCGCTACGACCCGCACGTGAAGGCGGCTGCGCTGAGCGTTTGCCTGGGCGAAAAGTATACGGACGCCCTGTTCAGCAACGCCCACGCCGTGCTGCAGGCCGCTTCGGAGTGCCAGGCGTCCTGCATCTTGCTCTGCGACGAAGCCGTTGCGCTTTCGGAAGTCGACAGCTTCCTGGCGCGCGCTGCAGCGCGCGGCGTGCGCGTGTTCAAGCCGCTCAGCGTCGAGTCCCCTCTGCTCGGCTGGGTGCTCTGCTCCACGGAAAAGACGGCAAACGGCACGGAAGCCTGGCGGGCCTGCCATGCGTGCGGCCTCAAGTTCGATGCAGCCAGCGTGGCCGCAGGGCATTACGTCTGCCCGTCGTGCGGCACGTACCTGCGCATGTCGTCGGCCGAGCGCATCGACGACCTGCTCGACGCGGGCAGCTTCGTCGAATGGAGCCGATCGGTGCCTGAAACCGATCCGCTGGGATTTCCCGGCTACGAGGAGAAGCTGGCCGCGCAGCGCGATAAAACCGGCTTGGACGAGGCCGTGCGCACGGGCGAGGGCCGCATCGCCGGCTTGCGCGTTGCCATCGGCATCATGGAGTCGCAGTTCTTCATGGGGTCCATGGGTTCGGTCGTGGGCGAGAAGGTGGCGCGGCTCGTGGAGCGCGCAACCGACGAGCGCCTGCCCGTGGTGGTGTTCACCGCGTCGGGCGGCGCGCGCATGCAGGAGGGCCTGGTGTCGCTCATGCAGATGGCGAAGGTCTCGTTCGCGCTCGACCGTCATGCCGAGGCCAAGCTTCCGTACATCTCGGTGCTCGCCGATCCCACGACGGGCGGCGTGACCGCGTCGTTCGCCATGCAGGGCGACGTCATCTTGGCGGAGCCGCGGGCGCTCATCGGGTTCGCCGGCCAACGCGTGATCAAGGACACCATCAAGCAGGAGCTTCCCGAAGGCTTCCAGACCGCCGAGTTCGCGCTCGAGCACGGGCTGATCGACGCGATCGTCGAGCGCGAGAACCTGCGTAGCGCGCTCGCGCACGTGCTGGCCATTCATCTGGCAACCTCTCCTGCGGGCGCGGGGAAGAGCGGGCACGAACCGGGGGACCGGGAGATATTCGTCAGCTACGAAGCCGTGCGCGACAACCTGGCGAACGGCACGCATACGTACAATACCGTGACGTACGGGAACCTCACTCCGGAGGGCGCGTCGTTGACCGAGGCGACTTGGGCGCCGGCACGGTTGAGGGATCGCGTCGCGGGCCTGATGGGCGGTTTCGCGCGCAGCGATGCGGCATCGCGCAGACGTCTGGAGCGTGCGCTCAAGCGAGGCGGGTTCGACGCGGACGGTCGGCTGCCCCTCGAAGACGGCGCGCCGTCGTCGTCGGCTCGGGGCGAGGTTGCGCTCTCGACGCGCTCGAACCGCGCATGGGAAAGCGTGCAGCTGGCGCGTAACGTGCATCGTCCCACGGCGCTGTCGTACATCGAGTCGTTTGTCGACGGCTTCATCGAGCTGCACGGAGATCGCGCGTTCGGCGACGATGCCGCCATCGTGTGCGGGCTGGGCTGGATCGACGGGCACGCCGTCACCGTGGTCGCGCAGGAAAAGGGCCGCGACCTGAAGGAGCGCATCAAGCGCAATTTCGGCTGCCCGCAGCCGGAAGGCTATCGAAAGTCGCTGCGCATCATGCGCCAGGCCGAGAAGTTCGGGCGTCCGATCGTGTGCCTGGTGGACACGCAGGGCGCGTTCTGCGGCACCGAGGCGGAGGAGCGCGGGCAGGGCAACGCGATTGCGGACAACCTCATAGCGCTGGCGGGCATGCGCGTGCCCGTGGTGAGCGTGCTTCTGGGCGAAGGCGGTTCGGGCGGCGCTCTGGCCCTGGCCGTTGCGGATCGCGTGGCCATGCAGGAGCACGCCGTGTACTCGGTTCTCTCGCCGGAAGGGTTCGCTTCCATCCTTTGGAAGGACCGCACGCGCGCCCCCGAAGCGGCGGCCGTCATGAAGATGAGCGCGCACGAGGCCTGCCAGATGGGCATCGTCGACGCCGTTCTTCCCGAAGGCGCCGGCCCCGCCCATGAAAACCCCGAAGCGGCCGCTCAAGGCGTTCGGGCCTACGTGGTCAAAACGCTCGAGGAGCTTGGCGAGCGCCCTCTGGACGATCTGCTGAAGCAGCGCTACGAACGCTTCATGAAGTTCTAGGGCGAGCAAGACGGCCGGCGGGGCCGGTGGGGTGGCGATCGCTGTCCTACCGGCCCCGCCTTCGTTTTATCCTTGCAGCAGGTCGATAAGGTCGTCGCGGGTCAGGTTCGCAAGCGAAACGCCGCTCGCTCCAACGACTTGGCTTGCCAGCTCGCTTTTCGCTTGCTGCAAACGCACGATGCGCTCTTCGATGGTGTCTTTGGCGATCACGCGCTGCACGCTCACCACGCGCGTTTGGCCGATGCGATGGGCGCGGTCGGTGGCCTGGTCTTGCGCGGCTGCGTTCCACCAGGGATCCGCATGCACCACGACCGATGCGCCGGTCAGGTTAAGACCCGTCCCTCCGGCCTTGAGCGACACCAAGAACACCGGCGTCTCGTCCTCGTTGAACGAATTGACCAGGGCCAGGCGCTTCTGCTTGGGCGTGGCTCCCGTGATGGTGTAGTAGGCAACGCCCGCTGCGCTCAGGCGCCGTGCAATGCGCTCCAAAAAGCTGGTGAACTGCGAGAACACGAGCGTCTTCTCGCCGGCGTCCATAGCGGAGTCGACCAGTTCCATGATGGCGTCGAGCTTCGCCGCCTGGCCGCCGTAGTTCTCGTAGAGCAGGTGCGGATCGCAGCAGAGCTGCCTCAGCTTCGTAAGCTCGGCAAGTACCTCCACCTTCCGCTTCCCGAAATCGTTGTTCTTCCTGTTGTTGCGCTGCTCGGTCAAATCTTCGCGCAGGCGCTGCTCGTGCGCGGCGTACAGGCGCTGCTGCTCGCCTTCCAGGTGCGCGTAGACGATGGACTCGAGCTTGTCGGGCAAATCGGCAAGGACGTCGGTCTTCAAACGGCGCAGCATGAAGGGTCCCACCACGGCTTGCAGTCGTCGGGCCACGGCTTCGTCTCCGCCTACGACGGGCGCTTCGAACCGCTCGCGGAAGCGAGCGTACGGGCCGAGCAAGCCGGGCATCAGGAAGTCGAAGATGCTCCAAAGCTCGCTCAGGCGATTCTCCATGGGAGTGCCGGTCAGGGCGAAGCGGTGCGCGGCGTCGATGCGCTTGACGGCGCGCGTCGTGAGGGTGGCAGGGTTCTTGATGTACTGCGCCTCGTCGAGCGCGCAGCAGAAAAACGAACGCCCCACGTAATCCGCCACGTCGATGCGCAGCAGATCGTACGAGGTGACCAGAACGTCGATCGGCTGATCGACGGGCGCGTGCCCATCGCTTCGCGCGCCCTGCCCGTCGAGCGCGGCATTGCGGATGCGCGCTCGTTCGCGCTTCGATCCCGTCACGGCCTGCGCGCGAAGCTCGGGCGCGAAGCGCTCGATTTCGGCAAGCCAGTTGTACACGAGCGAGGCGGGGCAGACGATCAGGCTCGGACCGGTTTCGCAGGCCTGGTCGCGTCGGGCCAGCAGAAGCGAGATCAGCTGAACGGATTTGCCCAAGCCCATCTCGTCGGCCAAGATGCCTCCGAACCCGGCGTCGCAGCGCGCCGAAAGCCAGCGAAAGCCCTCCGCTTGGTAGGGCCTGAGCGTGTCGGCAAGGCTGTCCGGCACATGGTACGACCGCTCGTCCACGTGGCGAAAACTCTCCACGTAGCGGGTGAACGACCGATCCCGCTCGAGGTTGTCCTCTTCGTCCAGGTAGAACGCGCGGTAGGCGGGCAGCTGGGCGTGGCCGGACGTCAGCTGCTTCGCGGTCAGGCCCAAGTCGGCCGCAAGCCGGTCAAGCTGGGACAGATCGAAGTCCCGCAGGTCCAGAAACGCGCCGCTGCGAAGGCGGTGGAAGCGCTTGCGCTTGCGGTAGCTTGCCAGCAGCGCGCTCAGCTCGCGCGCGGGCAGGTCCTCGGAGGACACGGTCAGGTCGATCAGGTTGCCCGTCAGCGACACGCCCAGCGTTACCTGCGGCTTGCCGTCGCGGGTGAGCCGGTCGAACGCGGGCGTGGTGAACACGGTGCCCAGCTCGCGGAACTCGGCAAGGCCGCCGAACACGAGGGCTGCCACGGCTTCGTCGTCATCGATGTCGATGGAGGCGTCGAACGGGTTGAAGTAGCGCTTGATCAGGTCGATCGCCTTCGCCTCCATGCGCTCGTTGCGCAGGGGCCCCGCTGTTTCCTCGACGGTTTCATCGTTGGTGAATCCGCAGATCAGGTAGCGCTTCTCGCCGTAGGCGGCCCAGGCGTCGCAGGTCACGCCCCGATCGTCTTTGTCGAAGAAGAACTCCAGCTGGCAGGGCACGGGCCGGTACGCCTCCACTTCGCGCGGCGCGCGCACGTGCAGATGCCGCTCGATGGCGGGCAGCGCGGCGGCGCAGAACAGCGGCATGTCCGCCTCGGCGATGAACAGCTTGCTCTCGTCGCTGTCGTAGACGTTGCGCAAGAAGTCGGCGCATTGCGCGAATTCGGGCGAGCAGCGGTAGAAGACGTCGTCTTGCCAAACGTACATGCGGCTTCCCTGCGCGGCAAGCACGATGTCGTCGCCGCGCAAGATGAGGTAGCCTCCCTGGTCGGCGGCGCGCAGGTTGATGTCTATGCTCGGATCGGCCTCGATGATGCGGGCATGGGTGATCGAGCGCGTTCCGTAGTCCGTTCCCTGTACGACGAACGGCCGGTCGTGCAGAAGGTCGAGCAGCTCGATCACCTCGATGTCCGAAAGCTGAAGGTCGCGTCCCACCTCGTCGCGCCCGCGGTAGCGCCAGAATGCCGCTCCGTTCGCGCGTTCTCGCAGCGAGACCGCGCGGTCCAGAAACTGCGCGATGTCGCGTGCGTGCTCGGTGAGCAGGGCAGGGGCGTGCGTGAAGGCGAGCTTCTTGCCGTACGAGAACCGCTCGCCTGTGCGCATGCGATCCACGAACTCCGAGATGCTCTTCATGACGTAGGATCCCTGCGGGCCCGCTATCTTGAAGTGAGCCGACCAGTCGCGGTAGCCGTAGGCCACGGTCGTTTCGATGTCGATGGTGCCTTGCAGGTCGTTGTCGCTGGTCAGCTGTTCGGTACGCTTCATGAACTCCGCGATGCAGTTCGACGTGGCCGCGGTTTTCTTGGCGTGGTACCCCATGAATTTCTGGGGCGCCTCGTTGTAGGCCAGCAGCAGCGCCGCGCAGTGCTTGCACATGCCGTCGTACTCGCGGTAGGCAGGGCAGGTGCAAGCGTAGTCAAGGATGGCGTCGTCCTTTTCGTTGATCGCCACGGAGGTGCGGTAGCGGTCGTCCCATCCGCTGCTGCTTGCCACGAACGCGCTCAAGGTGGTCTCGTTGCCGTCGTAGCGCACCTGCTTCGTCAGGATGTTGCGATCCGATTCCGCAATCGAGCGCGCCCGCGCAAGCGTGCGGGATGCGCATTGGCTGCCGAGTTCGTGCTCTGAGATCATGGACGCGCTCCTTTCGCGATCAAACGTCCATTGTATATCGCAGGAACGTTTGTTTGCTCGCGGAATGCGCTCATTCGGGGCCTTCTCCATGCGAAGCCGATAGATGCGCGCTGCGCAGCGCATTGGGATCGACGAGGGATAGCTTGTCGACGAGCTTGCGGTAGATGCGGTCGCGGATCCACGGTTCGGTGGAGGCTTCGCATGCTTCGGCAAGGTCGAACCAGCGCACGTCCGCGTTCTCGTCGGGCTTGCTGCGCAGCGGGTCGCGGGGAGATGCGACGGCCAGGTAGGTGACGTTGAGGTGCAGGTGCGAGCCGACGTACGCGCCGCGCTTCTCGTGCCCGTTCACGGTAAGAACTTCCAGCGAGAAGATGCCGCCCGGCCCGCAGGGCACCAAGCGCGCCCGCGCGATGCCCGTCTCCTCTTCCAGTTCGCGCAGCGCGACGCGCGCCAGCTCGCGCTCGCCGTCGGCGTGCCCGCCGATCCACGACCAGGAATCGTAGATGCGATGGTAGACCATGAGGGTTTTGGCCGCGCAGGGGTCGACCGTCCAGATCGAGCACGTCACGTGCGCGGGCGACGTACGGTCGAACGCATGCGGATCGGCCTCCAGTCGCTGAAGGATGGTCGTTCGGTCCGCGGCCTCCTGCTGGTTGAAGGGCCGGTACGCGCGTATGTCGTCGATGAGCGTCACGAGGACATTGTACGGCGAGCCGGACGCGGGCGCCAGACGATTCCACGGTGCTTTCTGTTACACTTCACCTTGCTGAACGACAATCAAGAAGGAGGCCTTCCATGACGGCCAAAATCATCGAGTTTCCGGGCGACAACGGCTCCCCATCGGCGCAGGAGCCCACTCTTTACCAGATCAAAGCCACAATCCTCGAATCGGAGCCTCCTATTTGGCGCAGGATCCTGGTTCCCTCCGGAGTGGACATGGGCCTGCTTCATGAATCGATTGCGAAGTCGTTCGACTGGGCCGGCTATCATCTGTACCTGTTCGAGAAGGACGGCGTCTCCTACGACGCTCCGCAGCTCTACGACGACATGGCGACGAAGCCCGCAGGAAGCGGCGCGCATTACAATGCGGAGAAGAAGGGCGTGGCCGAAGTGCTGCGTCCGGGAGACAAGCTTCTGTACACCTACGACTTGGGGGACAACTGGGAGATAGAGCTGGAGGTCGAGGACGAGGTTCCCGAATCCGATATCCTGGTTCCCTTCTTCCCGATATGCGTGGACGGCGCGCGCCTCGCCCCGCCGGAAGACTGCGGCGGCGTGGGCGGGTACGAGGACTTGTGCCGCATCTTGGCGGATCCCTCCGATCCTGCGCACGGGGAAATGCTCGATTGGGCCGGTTACGAGAGCGGCGCGGATTTCGACCCCGAGTTCTTCGACGTCTTCGGCCTGAACGAGTCGTTCGCCTTCGACATGGTCGATGAAATGGAGGCCGACCTCATTCCCGACGACCCCGAAGAGCTCAAGGAGATGTGCAAGAGCCTCCTGGTCGAGAAGATGCTCATGATGATGAGCGTATCGATGAGCATGAACCTCAAGGAAGACGGCGCGGTTCTCTAGCCGAGCCTTTTGCTTCCCAATAAAAAGAGAAAGCCCGGCCGCTTCGGCGTGCCGGGCTTTCTTGCGAGCGGGTTTACTGCGCGGCCAGCAGGCTTGCGAACTGGAACGTGGTGCAGTCGACCAGCCCTCGGTTCGTCAGGCGCAGCTCGGGCAGACAGGCCAGGGGGATGAGCGCCATGGTCATGAACGGCGAGGGCATCGTGCAGCCGATCTTTTCCCAGGCGCCTTCCAGCGCATGAACCTTCGCGCTCAACTCTTCGGCGGGAAGCGCGTCCATGAGGCCGGCGATGGGCAGTTCCACCAAGCCCAGGATCTCGCCGTCGGCTACAACCACCATGCCGCCTCCGCAGGAAGCCAGCGTGTTCGCGGCCAGCGCCATGTCGTCGTCGTTCGTGCCGACTACCAGCAGGTTGTGCGCGTCATGCGCCACCGTGGACGCCATGGCTCCGCGCTTGATGCCGAAGCCCTTCACGAAGCCGTAGCCGAACGTGCCGGTTTCGTGGTGCCGCTCGAATACGAACGTCTTGAGCACGTCGAGCCCGGTGTCGGACTCCAGAAGCCCTTCGATCACCGGCAGGTCCACGTGCGTTTCGAACGTTCCCACCTTTCCCGGTATGACTTCGATGGTGCGGATGCGCGCAGCCGTGTTCGACGCTCCTTCGGGCACCGGCACGGCGAACGTCTCGGGCGTGATGTCGAGCCCCAGGTGCATGGAGTGCGTTACCCATGCGGGGAACACGAACGGCTCCAGGTCGAACGTCGGCCTGCCGTCTTCGGCGACAACGTCGCCGTCGATCAGGACGCGCGTGACGCGCAGGTCTTCCAGGTTGTCCAGGAACACGATGTCGGCGCACTTGCCCGGCGCGATGGAGCCCAGATCGTGATCCATCTGGAAGCACTGGGCGCAGTTGATGGTGACCATCTGGATGGCGGTGACGGGGTCGATGCCCAGTTCGACCGCCGTGCGCACGATGTGGTCGAGGTGCCCGTCGGCCACCAGGGTGTGAGGATGCGTGTCGTCGCTTACGAGCACTGCGTAGCGCGTGTCGATGTCGTTGCCGGTCACGGCTTCGGCCAGCACCGGCAGGTCTTTCCAGGCGGATCCGTAGCGCAGCATCGCGTACATGCCGAAGCGCATCTTGGCCAGTGCGTCTTCGGCGCGCGTCGATTCGTGGCAGCAGCGCACGCCCGAGGCGATGTAGGCGTTCAGCCCTCGGTCGGTTTCGGGCATGGAGTAGTGGCCGGTCACGATCTTGCCGGCTTCCAGCGTGGCTCCCACTTCGCCGTGCGCGTGATCGGTGCCGCCCAGGATGCCGGGGAAGTTCATCATCTCGCCCAGCCCGACGACGCTCGGCCAGCTCATGGTCTCGGCAACGTCTTCGGGGCCGACGAGCGAGCCGGTGTCCTCGAAGCCGGGGACCGCGGGCACGCACGACGGGGTGGTGATCATGGTTTTGAGCGGCGTGCGATGGGCGTCCTCGTCCATCACCTTCACGCCGTCGAGTCCCAGCACGTTGCAGATCTCGTGCGGATCCATGTAGATGCCCGTGGTGCCGTGGGGAACGACGGCGCGCGCGTATTCGCCCACGCCCATCATCGACGATTCCACGTGGATGTGCCCGTCTAGGAATCCGGGCGCGATGTACTGTCCCTGCGCGTCGATGACCTGCGTGCTTTCGCCGATGCAGTGTTCGGCGCTTCCCAAGTAGGCGATGCGCCCTTGCGCGATGGCCACGTCGATGCCTTCCTGGATCTCCGCGGTGCAAACGTTCACCAGCTTGGCGTCTCGAATCACGACGTCGGCCGGCTTTTGCCCTTGCGCAACGGCAGCGAGCGTCTTCGAGCATTCCCAGAGCGGTTTCTTGCAGAAGTTGTTGATCATACCGGAGCTCCTTCGACGGGACGGCGCCATGCGGCGCACGGACTGGTACGGTCATTATCTGCCTTGCCGGCCGGATCGTCGAGGGTGCTTCCCGGGTCTTCAATCGGAAAGCGCAAGCGTGCCGGGCCTTGCCGAGTTCCATGCGCCCGGCTGGTGCCGTTCGCGCGCGGCCCGATGGTACAATGCAGAAGGAAACGGGGCGGTGAAAGAGTCGACGGAACGGACGGTGCTTCATGAAGATAGCGGCGAGCGCGTGTTTGCTGGGCGCCCCGTGCCGGTTCGACGGCGCCTCCAAGCCATGCGCGGACGTGCTGGCCTTGCGCGATTTCCACGAGGTGACGCCCGTGTGCCCCGAGGTTGCGGGCGGTTTGAGCGTGCCGCATCCGGCGTTCGAGATCGTGGCTGAACAGCGCGCGCTGCGCGTGGTGGACTGTCAAGGCACAGACGGAACCGACGCGTTTCTTGCCGGAGCGCAGAGCGTGGTCGATTGCGTGCGCGCCCAAGGCTGCCAGCTTGCGGTGCTGAAGTCGAAAAGCCCCTCCTGCGGCAACGGCCTTATCTACGACGGGACGTTCACCGGCACGCTCGTTGCCGGGTACGGCGTGGCTGCGCGAGCGTTGCGCGCCGAGGGCGTCCGCGTGCTCGACGAGAACCAGCTACGGGCGTGCGTCGCCGCCAGCGTCGCTCGCGATCCGGGCGCGTTGCCCGCCGTGCTCGCGTCGTCGTCCGCGCAGTGCCCTGCGCTCCAAACCGAGCGCCTTGTGCTGCGCCCGCTTACCGAGGCGGACATCGACGACGTGTTCGCGTACTGCAGCGATCCCGCCATCGGGCCGGACGCCGGGTGGGCGCCGCATCGCACGCGCGAGGATGCGCGCTTCTTCGTGGAAGAGATCGCTTCGGCACCGCACGTGTTCGGCATATTCGAGCGTTTCGAGGACGGTGCATGCGGGCCGTGCATCGGCTCGATCGGCCTTATCCGCGACCCGCAGCGGCGCAACGTCGACTGCCTCATGCTGGGCTATGCGTTGGCGAAGCGCGCGTGGGGGCGCGGCTACGTGACGGAAGCCGCACGCGAGATGATCCGTTACGGCTTCGACGAGCTGGGCCTGCTGCTCGTCTCGTGCACCTGCTACCCGTTCAACGATCGCTCCCGGCGGGTCATCGAGAAGTGCGGGTTCTCGCGCGAAGGCGTGCTGCATGCGGCGGAGCCTTCTCATGACGGGACGCTTCAGGACCTGCTGCTGTACTGTTTGGCCAGGGAGGATTGGCGCGCCGAAAGAGCGTGAGGCCGGGCGGCCTGCTGCGCGCGGCTCACGGGCTCGCGCATGCGGCGCCGCAGGGCTTGCGGGCCGGGCGCCGTTGGCGGCGGCAAGGTGTATACTGCTGCACGAACAATGCCGAACGAAGCGGCGCGCCCACAGCACGGCGTTGCCGCGAGCCGCTATGAAAGGACACCCATGCTCGTTACCCCGCTCGCGCATGCTGCGCAGAACGACTACCTGGCCGAACGCTTCCGGAAAGCCTACGAGTTCCTCTCGCGCGACGACTTGGCCGCGTTGCCGCTCGGACGCGTCGACATCGACGGCGACGACGTGTTCGCGAACGTGCAGGAGTACGAGACCGTTCCCGCGCCGGACAAGCGCATGGAAGCCCACCGCCGCTACTACGACGTGCAGTTCGTGGTTTCGGGCGAGGAGCTGATTCAGTACGCGCCGCTCGAAGGCATGATCGAGATCGGCTCGTTCGACGAAGATTCCGACTTCGGCGTGTACGGCACGCCTCCGGGGTGCAGCAGCATCGTGCTGCGCGCGGGCCAGATTGCCGTGTTCGCCCCCGAAGACGGGCATAAGCCCGGGTGCTCGTTCGGCGCGGCGAAGCATGTGCGCAAGATCGTCGTGAAGGTGCGGGTCTAGCGTCGCCGTGCGGTCCGATTCGACGGACGCCGCCCACTATCTGTACGTGATCGAATGCGCGGACGGCACGTGGTACACGGGCTACACGGTCGACGTGGCCGAGCGCGTGCGTACGCACAACGCGGGCAAGGGGGCGAAGTACACGCGCTCCCGTCTGCCGGTTCGCCTTGTCGCGCAGGCCGCGTTCGCAACGAAGCGCGAGGCCATGAGCGCGGAGTACCGCTTCAAGCACCTGTCTCGACCCCAAAAGGAGCGCCTGGTTCGACGGGCTTTTCAAGAGCCGTTCGACCAGGTGCTTCGTGCTGCTCTGCCCGATGCCTTCCATGAAGGGGAGGCCGACGGCTCCTGATTTCGGGTCGTCCGGTGTCAAGGGCGTGACGGTTATTCGAAGTCCAGCGCTCGTCATCGCGAGAGGTGCGGCTCGTGGTAAGATTGCTCACAAGCACCAAGCATTGCAAGAAGGACGGATATGCAAACCTACATCGCCCATTACTCTTCCCCCGTCGCTTCCGACGCTCGAGCGAAGGGCCTGTTCGAATTCGAGAGCGAGTCCCGTGCGGGAACCAAGGGCAACCAGCGCGATGCGCGCCTGAAGATGCTCGAGCTGTACGGAAAAGACGCCGTGTCGTGGAGCATCGTGAAGGTCGAGCGCAAAAAAGCCACCACGGTGGCCTGCGACGAGCAGCTGGAACTCGATTTCCGAGCGCCGAAGCCCGAGCGCAAACGCGCGAAGAAGAAGGAATGGTGGTAGCCGCGCGCGAAAGCGGCATCGTCTCATAAGGAGCATCATGAAGAAAAACCAGGTGAAATACCTCAAGCGGCTTTTGGAAACCCCGTCGCCCACCGGAAGCGAGATCGCGGTGGCCAAGGTTGTCCGCGAGCGCCTTGCCGACACGGCGGACGAGATTCAGACCGACGTCATGGGCTCGGTCCATGCGCGGCTGTTCGGGCGCGGGCTGGGTCCGTCGCTCATGCTGGCTGCCCACATGGACGAGATCGGCCTTATGGTTACCTACGTTTCCGACGACGGCTTTCTGTCGGTGTCTGCCGTGGGCGGCGTCGACGCGGCCATCCTGCCCGGCTTGCGCGTGGACGTGCACGCCTCCAACTCGATCGAGCCTCTGCGCGGTGTGGTGGGGCGCAAGCCCATCCACCTGATCAAGGCCGACGAGCGCAAGAACGTGACGCCGATCGATCAGCTGGTCATCGACCTGGGCATGCCGGCCAAGCGCGTGAAGAAGCTCGTGCGCGTGGGCGACGTCATCACGTTCGGCGTGGGCTTCGAGCGCTTCGGCAGCAACATGGCCGTGTCGCGCGCGTTCGACGACAAGGCGGGCGTGTGGGTGGTCACGCGCGTGCTCGAGAAGCTGGCCAAGGCGGGCCGTGCGCAAGGCGACTTCATCGCGGCCGCCACGGTGCAGGAGGAGATCGGCGTGCGCGGGGCAACCACGTCCGCATACGGCGAGAACCCGGACGTGGCCATCGCCTTCGACGTCACTCATGCCACCGATTACCCCGGCATCGAAAAGACCAAGTACGGCAAGATCGTGTGCGGCGAAGGCCCCGTCATTGCGCGCGGCCCCAACATCAACCCCGAAGTGTTCGAGCGTTTGGTGGCTGCGGCGAAGGCCGAGGGCATTCCGTACCAGATCGAGGCCGAGCCTGCGGTGACCGGCACCGATGCGCGCGCCATTCAGGTGACGCGCGGCGGCATCCCCACGGGCCTCGTGTCCGTGCCGCTGCGCTACATGCACACGCCCACCGAGGTGGTGTGCCTGTCCGACCTGGACGCCACGGTGCGCTTGCTGGTTCGCTTCGCGCTGGATCTGGACGAGGACGCAAGCTTCGTGCCGGGCATGGGCGGCTATGCGAGCGACGCGCAGGACCCGGCGGATTCCGACGTTGCGGCCGACGCGCTTCGCGAAGCCGCTGCGGAGTAGGAGAGTAACACGCTCATGAAACGCGAAGCGCAGACCATAGCCAAGAACCGCAAGGCGTTCCACGAGTACGAGATCCTCGAAACGCTGGAGGCCGGCATCGAGCTGACGGGCACCGAAGTGCGCTCGCTGCGCGAGAACCACTGCCAGCTGACGGATTGCTTCGCGCTCGTCCGCAACGGGGAGGTGTGGCTGCACAACGTGCACATTCCTCCCTACACGCACGGCAACATCGCGAACGTGGATCCGGACCGCAAGCGCAAGCTGCTGCTCCATAAGAAGGAGATTCGCCAGCTGCAAGAGCAGGTGAAGGAAAAGGGCATGGCCATCGTGCCCCTTAAGATGTACTTCAAGGAGAATTCGCTCGTGAAGGTGGAGCTGGCGGTCGCGCGCGGCAAGAAGCTCTACGACAAGCGAGCCAGCATGGCTGCCCGCGATTCTCGCCGCGAGGTGGAGCGAGCGCTGAAGGAGCGCAACCGTTAGATGCCGAGCCGCGCCTCGCGCAGGTCGACGAAGTGGAAAAGGAGGCCATCATGGGCTTGGACGAACAGCTGGAGAGCATGGAAGCCGGCGCCGAAACGGAGGCCGAGCTGATCGATCAGCAAACCGAGATCGAAGACGTCGAGGAATTCCAAGACGACGAAGAGTTCGATCCGCGCGACGACGAAGAGAACCTCGAGGAGGCGTACGAGGACTTCTTCGCCGAAGAAGGGCCCGACGGCGAAGGGGAGACCAGCCCCGATGGCGACGACGGCGGCCTGGCGGCAGTCGTCGAGCAGAAGACCGGAGTCGATCTGTCCGAGGAGGGCTTTCATATCGTAGGCGACGATGACGAGGAGTTCATCGACGAGCCTTCCGATGAAGACGACGGGTACGAATTGGTGGAGCTCGAGCTGGACGAGGACGATATCGTCCGCTATATCGAAGACGACGAGGGCAATCGCATCGGCTTCGTGCTCATGGAGGACGGCGAGGAGGCCGAGTACCTGTACGTCGAAGACGACGAGGACGAAGAAGAGGGTGCCGAGGAGGACAACGAATTCGACCTGGGCATCACGAAGGAAGGCGTTGCTCAGGCGACCGAGGACGTCAACGCCATCTACAAGGACGGCATCGCCGTTGCGGCTGAGTTGAAGGGTGCGTTCGACGACATCAAGAGCGCCCTTGATTTCAGCTCGCTTTTGAAGAAGTAGCGGCTGCTTGCCGAACTGCCTAGTTGCCTAGCTGAAGGGTCTTCGGGGAAGCGCTCGGAGGCCCTTCGCTTGACAAACCGGGATCACCGGATAGAATGAACGTTCGCGATGCATCTGACGCTCCGGCATTCCGATACACCGGTAGGCGATGTCGTCGCGTGAACTTTGACAAGGTGGGGCTTATCGACCCTGGACGTTTCGCCGAGCAGGCGAACGGCCTTGCCTTATGCAAGGGGGCGACTGGTTTCGACATGGTACGTTTGAAATGAGGAGCAGGTCGTGGTCTCCTCGCCACGTTAAACAGGGGTACCGTCAATTTAATTGGCAAGAACAACACTCAGAGCGCTCCGGCGCTCGCCATGGCTGCTTAATCGCACCTGGCTGTCGGCCTTGGGATTTCCCCGACTCTCGGTCCGGCATCAACTAAGGGGAATGCGCTTGAGCACGTAGCCGGTATGGCTCAAGCAAAGATCGAACCGGCTAGGTTGGGCTACGTTTGTCGATGGACCGCGCCCGTCCGAAATCCGACCAACGACTAAGCTTGTAGAGCCTCATGGATTATGTAGTATGGACCGGAGTTCGATTCTCCGCGCCTCCACCAAGACAAGCAAGCCGCCAGATCGTGCGAAATCGCAGATCGGGCGGCTTTTTTTTGTTTCAGGTTCGCATGGGGCGAGCAGGCTCGTTGGGCTGTTGCTTCAAGCGTGCGCAGGCAAGCGGAAGCCCGGGTTCGGACGCGTCGGTGGCAACCCAGCGCGTGGAAACGCCCCTGATTCGCGCCCAACCCCGGGACTTCCGCGCTGCCGCCGAACGGCTCGTTAGTTGTAGCTGCTGCCGTTTTGTTACAGAAAAAGCAGCTTTTGCTTGCTACAATAATGCGACGCCCCGACCTCATGAGAGAGATTATGAGCGACAAGAAATATAACAAGGCTGCGCACGGCCGTCATGCCGCTGGCGCGCAGCGTCCGAACGATACCGATTCTGAGCAGGTATTTTCTCCTGTTCCCTCCGATTCTTCGGCTCCCGATGCGACGGCCGCCATGCCGCCCGCTTCCGCTTCGAAGGCGGAGGACTATCCGTTGATGTACGCTTCCGAGCAGGTGTACGCGTCCCCCGACTCGCTCCATACGCTCTCTGCGGATGCGATGGCCGTTCCCCGTCGGCGGCGCAGGCCGTTGAAGGTGCTCGCCATCGTGCTGGGCGTGATCGTGGCGCTGGCGGCTGCTGCATACATCGGCGGGTCGGTGTACTTCTTCGATCGATTCATGCCGAACTCCGCCATTGGCAACGTGGACGTGTCGCTCATGTCCTCCGCGGATGCCGAGCGTTCTCTGGCATCCTCCGTCGAGGATTACAAGCTTACCGTGACCGGGCAAGGGTTCACGTTGAAGTTGACGGCTGCCGATGCCGGTCTGTCGCTTGATTCCGAAAAGATCGTCCAGCAAGCTCATGCGGATGTCAACCCGTGGGCGTGGCCCCTTGAGCTGGCGCGCGCGCACGATGCTACCGACAAATTGGTTGCAAGCTTCAACGAATCCGGCCTTGAGCAGGCCGTACGTAAGGCTGTGGAAACGTTCAACGAAACCGCTACGCCGCCAGCGGATGCCACGGTTGCCTACGATGAATCCGTAGGCGCATTCGTCGTGAAAGCAGAGGTCTCCGGAACCGCCCTTGATGCCGATGCGGTTGTGCGGGCGGCTGACGAGGCGTTGGTAGCGCTCGACCCCACGGCCAAGCTGACGGCCGACCATCTGAAGAAGCCGACCGTCCTCTCCTCCGATCAGCGACTGAAAGCTGCGGCCGATTCGGCCAACACCATGATCAAGGCGAACCTCACGCTCACTATGGGCGGAACCCAGGTGGGCGCTGTTAATCCCGACCTTGTTTCTCAGTGGGTCGTGCTCGGCGAAGACGTGAACGCTACGTTGAACGAAGAGGCTCTTACCGCGTGGGTCGACGGGGTGGTTGCCGCGTGCGACACCGTGGGCACGGCGCGTACGTACACGCGGCCCGACGGCAAGGTGATTACCGTCCAGGGCGGGTCTTACGGATGGGACGTCGATCGCGATGCGCTTCTTGCCATGGTGAAAGAGGCGGTCGCTGCAGGAAGCGTGCAGAGCGCGGAGGTGCCCACGTTCTCTTCGGGCACGGCGTTCAATGGCGCCGGCGCCCAGGACTGGGGCGCTCGGTACTGCGACATCGACCTGTCCGAGCAGTACGTTCGCTTCTACGATGCTTCGGGCGCGCTGATCTGGGAGGCCCCGTGCGTGAGCGGCACGCCTAACGGCGCGCACAATACCCCCACGGGCGTGTACGTGCTCAACTCGAAGGCTTCTCCGTCAGTGTTGAAGGGAACGAACCTGGACGGTTCGAAGTACGAGTCCACCGTGCAGTACTGGATGCCGTTCGTCGGCAACGTGATCGGCATGCACGATGCCGATTGGCAGCCGTATTTCGGCGGTACAAGGTACCAGGACGGCGGCGGAAGCCACGGTTGCGTGAACCTGCCGCCTTCGTCTGCTGCGGCTTTGTACGGCATCATTCAGCCGGGTGACGTGGTGGTTAGCCACTGGTAGGCTATACCACGGTCAGATCCGCTATGCCAAGCGGCATCATGCGCGCCAGTTCGGAGAGCGGCATTTCCACCTGGCATCCGATACGCCCTCCGGAAAAGGCGATGCGCTCGAACAGCTCGGCTGTTTCGTCGATGGTCGTGACGAACTGCTTTTTCATGCCCACGGGAGAGCAGCCTCCGTGCACGTAGCCGGTGAGCGGTAAAAGCTCGCGCGCTTTGATCATGGCTACGGCTTTCTCGTTCACGGCCGCCGCTGCCTTCTTGAGATCGAGTTCGCAGGCCACGGGTATCATGAACACGTAGTGTTCCCCCGATTTTCCCTGCGTGACCAGGGTTTTGAACACGCGGTCCTGGTCGAGTCCCAGAAGCTGTGCCACCTCGACGCCCGACAGGGCCTCGGGGCAGTCGAAGAAGCGCACTTCGAAGTCGACATGGGCTGCTTCCAGTTCGCGTACGGCGTTGGTTTTCGTTTCGTGTTGCTTGGACATGGTTCGCTCCTACACGCCGCCCACCAAAGCGGCAAGAACGGGGATGGTTACAAGCGAAAGCGCGGTCGTCACGAACGTTCCGCGTATGATGGTGTTCAGATCTCCTCCGTAGCGCAGGCATAGGATGGTGCCGTTCGTTGCCACGGGCATTCCGTTCACCACGACCAGCACGCCGAGCAGCAGCGGGTCGGCAACGAAGGGACTGAACGCAAGCCAGATGCATACGGGAATGATCAGCAGGCGAAACGCCGCCATGATGTAGGTTCTGAAGTGCGTGACCATTGTTTTTACAGGCACGGTTGCCAGGCTCGATCCAATGATGAGCAGCGCCGCCGGCGTGGTCATCGAGCCCATGGTGTCGATGGCTTCGCCGAACACGCCGATGTCCGTCACGTTCAAAAGCGCGAGCGCCATGGTTGCAAGGCATGCGATCAGACTGGGGCTGATCAGGTTGCGCGCGCCTTCGCGCACCTGTTCTTTCAGGCTTCGCTCGGATTGGGAGAGCATCATAACGCCTGCGGTAAACACCAAAATGTTGAAAGGGATGTTGAATATCGCTCCGTAAAGAACTGCCTCGCGGCCGAAAACCGCTTCGAGCACCGGGTATCCCAGAAAGCCCGTGTTGCCGAACGCCAGCATGAAGCTGTACGTTCCGCGTTTCGAGGGATTGAGCCCGAACAGAAGCGGCACGGCGAAGGCGATGGCAAGGACCAGCGCGAACGCGAGGCACGAGAACAAAAGGATGGTTCCGATAGTGGCGGGATCGGGCAGGCTGTCGCGCGTGAGGACGGATGCCAGGATCGTGCATGGGAGGGTGATGGTCAGTACCAGGCGCGAGAGCATCTTGTCCGATTCCTCGCTCATGACGTGCAGCTTGCGCGCGACGAATCCAAGCGCCATGGCTAAAAACAGCACGATCATCTGGTATTCGATAGCTTGAAAGCTCATGGGCTTCTTTCTTCGGGGGTTCGTTCGGGTTTTAGGGCAGCTGCAAGATTAGCAGAAACTATGGCAGCCCGGTGCCGATTCGGTGCATGAACCGAGCCTGCGGTATACTTGGATGCATGGACGATCTTCGAACATCTACCGAGTCGCGCGAGAACGGATTGCGCATTCCTTACGACAACGCGCCGATCGGCGTGTTCGATTCAGGCTTTGGCGGGCTTACCGTTGCGCGCGAGATCGCGAAGGCCCTTCCGCACGAGTCTATCACGTACCTAGGAGATTCGGCTCGCTGTCCCTACGGGCCTCGCTCGTTGTCCGAGGTTGACGGATTCGTGCAGCAGATCGGCGGTTGGCTGGTGGAGCGCGGCGTCAAGCTCATCGTCATCGCGTGCAACACGGCGACGGCTGCCGGTTTGGCTCATGCTCAAAAGACGTTTCCCGTGCCGGTCATCGGCGTGGTGGAACCTGGGGCTCGTGCGGCGGTTCACGCTACGAAGAGTCGCCGGGTCGGGGTAATTGCAACGAAGGCGACGGTGGACTCGAACGCGTACACCGACGCCATCCGCCACATCGACGCGGGGATCACCGTGTTCTCGACGGCTACGCCCCGTTTCGTCGAGATTGCCGAGCAGGGCATTCGCATGGCCGAGGGACCCATTGAAAACTACACCTCGCTTGCGTCGAAGGTCTACATCCGTCCGGCGTTCCAGGAAATCGCGAAGGAGTATCTCGAGCCGCTCCGTCGATGCGACATCGACACGCTGGTGCTTGGCTGCACGCATTTTCCGTTGCTGAAAGCGCTGATAGGCGGCGTGGTGGGGCGCGATGTCACGCTCATCTCGTCGGCTAAGGAAGCCGCGAACGACGTGATGCAGATACTCGGTCGACGCGGAGCCCTTGCTTCGTGCGACCATGTGCCGCGCTACGAGTTCTACACCACCGGAGAGGATGCCGAAGAGTTCCGCACGTTCGGCAGCCGGGTGTTTCGCAATCCTATCGACGCCGCCGGGCGCGTGGACTTTCCCCCGTGCTCGTAGGCATTTTGCGTCAGCTACAGGCCGCTGGCATGAAAGAGACGAAAGGCATCGCATGAAAACGGTTGTCATCGCAAGCAACAATGCTCATAAGGCTCAGGAGATCGCCGAGGCGCTGGACTTTCCCGGTTGGGAGTTCGGCACGCTGCGTCAGCTGGGGATCCAATCCGACCCTGCAGAAGATGCCGATACGTTTTTGGGCAACGCGCGCATCAAGGCGCGCGCGGCGCACGAAGCGAGCGGCGGGAAGGCCGTTTTGGCCGACGATTCCGGTCTTGAGGTCGACGCGCTCGACGGCGCGCCCGGCGTGTACTCGGCTCGTTACGCAGGCGAAGACGCCACCGATGCCGACAACAACGCCAAGCTTCTCTCAGCGCTTGCGGACGTGCCCGATCACGACCGTACGGCGCGATTCGTGTGCACGCTCGTGCTGATCGACGAAGACGGTTCGGAAACGGTGGCGCGAGGTACCGTGGAGGGCCGGATCGGGCATGAGGAGCGAGGGAGCAACGGCTTCGGGTACGACCCGCTGTTCCTGCCGGACGTGTTCGCGGATGGCCGTACGCTTGCCGAGGCGCTTCCCGAAGAGAAGAACGCGGTGTCTCATCGCGGCAATGCCCTGCGCGAGCTGCGATCGAAGCTGGAGGCGAAGCGCTAGCAACCGTGCGCTGAAGCGCCGTACGTCGTACGGGCCGTTCGAGCTGCCCTCCGGCGCTCGCCGTCTTTGCGTTTGCCATTATCATGCGGTTCGTTTAACGCGTTGACGTTTTTGGGTCGAGTTCATGCCTTGGGCATTTCTTCGTAGGAGTGCGTGGTACAATTAGGCCACAAAACGAAGGGAGTTTGAAATGCCCCAGCTTCAGGAAAAGCCCTATCGCGCACCGAGGTGCGTGCCTATTCGGGACATGAAGAACACGGCTGCGTTCACGACGCTGGTGGAGGAGTCTTCCACTCCCATCACGGTGACGAGGAACGGCTACGACGCGTTCGTGGTAATGCGCAGCGAAGACTACGAGGCGATGCAGGTCGAATTGGCTCATGCCCGGTTGCTGTCGAGAATTTCGCAGGCCGAGGCTGAGTATGCTTCCGGCGATTTCGTCGGCGGCAAGGAGTTCACGAGCAGGATGCGCGGCGAATATGGCCTATGAGTACGTTATCCTCAGGGGCGCTCAAAACGACTACCGGGGCATTGTCGAATACCTTCTCGATGTGAAGAGAAGCCCTCAAGCGGCTCGGAGGTTCGTTGACGAGTTCGATCGTCAGCTTGGCATCGTGTGCGACAATCCTCTGTTGCATGCATTGTCCCGCATGCCGGAGCTGGCCTCGTTGGGGTACCGGTCTTTCTTCGTGAACAAGTACATCGTTTTGTACGCCTTTAGGGACGATCGCGTGGTGGTTGCCCACGTGCTTCATCAGACCCAGGATTACGCGCGACTTGTCATGTCGCGGGAGCTCGAATAACAAGCGAGTCCCGTTGTGGCGCGAGCTGCGATCGAAGCTGGAGGCGAAGCGCTAGCGACCGCGCGCTGAAGCGCCGTACGTCGTACGGGGCCGTTCGAGCTGCCCTCCGGCGCTCGCCGTCTTTGCGTTTGCCATTATCATGCGGTTCGTTTATCATGTATAGGCTTTCGTCAAGCCGAACGTCGGGATGTGGCGCAGCCTGGTAGCGCGCCTGCTTTGGGAGCAGGATGTCGCAGGTTCGAATCCTGTCATCCCGACCATTTTTCTTCTTTGAATCGTATCGGCGTCCGTGCAAGCGGTTTGCAACTTTCCAAGACCCCGGCGTTCCTGTCGAGGCGCAAACGCCGCCGGCAACCGTTTCCTTCCCGTTTCGCGTCCTGTGCGTCGCGCGCGCCTTCTTGTCCTACCATGTTTTCAAATGAGCATGAGACTAGATAAGGGGGCGATAGCGATGGAATCCGTCCATTCCGAAGCCGATCGTGAGTTCGACGATCTGCTGACAGCCTTGCGCGTCCGTTTCGAACAACATCCCGAGCGTCATCTTGATGCGTCATGGGACGACGTGCGTCTTCGCCTTGCGGCGACTCCCGGGAAGCTGGCCGTCTTGCAGGCCATGGAGGCATCCGGCGGCCAACCTGACGTCGTGCGCGATCGAGCCGCTGGCGATGCGCTCGCGTTCTTCGACTGCTCGCCTGAAAGTCCTGCCGGGAGAAGAGGCTTGTGCTACGACGACGCAGCGCTTCAAGCTCGCAAGCGCAACAAGCCGCAAGGGAGCGCGCTTGGCGTGGCGGATGCCATGGGCGCGAAGATTCTCACCGAAGCTCAATACCGGGGCTTGCAGGAGGTCGGTGCGTTCGACCTCAAGACGTCGAGCTGGATAGATACTCCTGACGACGTGCGCGCTTTAGGCGGCGCGCTGTTCTGCGACCGTCGTTACAACCGCGTGTTCACGTTTCACAACGGAGCCGATTCCTACTATGCGGCGCGCGGGTTCCGCGCAATGCTGGAATTGTAGCCTTGCTGACTCAAGGGAAGCGAAGGAAAAAAGAAGCCCGATCGCGATGATCGGGCTTCTTGAGCGTTCGTGGAGCGGGTGACGGGAATCGAACCCGCGTCATGAGCTTGGAAGGCTCAGGTTCTACCATTGAACCACACCCGCATATCGCATTAAGCGCGGCGCCTATTGTACCGCAAGTTTCTCCGATGCGCGCAAAATTATCCCAGGGAATCCACGAATCCGGTCGAACCCGGCCATCGACGCGAAAACCCAAAGCGGGAATCGAGCCGCTTTCGCCCCGATGCTTGCCGTCCTGCGCAGTGGAAACCGGAAATTTTGACAGGAATCGATGCTTTTTGCCGCATGCGGAGCGGTTTGCGGCAGCATCCCGATTCATCGCGCAAGAGCCATCGTCGCGAAACGCCTGCTCGAAAGCGCACCGCGACTCGGTCGAATTGAGATCGGGTCGCGGTGCACGGGGTCCTGCGACTTCGGCGCGGGGGAGGGGGCGGCGCCGAAGCCGCAGCGCAAAGATGTGCCCGGTGCGTTCGACGCCAAGCGTTTGGAAGGGATGCTTGGCGGCTGCAAAATCGTCTGCACCGGGCGAAACGGCTTACTTGCCCAGGTACTCCTTGGCGTCCTTCATTGCCAGGCGCCCGGAGTTCACGGCCCAGGCGGCTTGCGAGCCAGGTGCGAACTTGACGTCGTAGGAGTCGCCGTACAGTCCGCCTGCGTCGGAGCCTCCGGCGTACAGGCCCGGAATCACCTGGTCCTTGTCGTCGAGGACTTGTATCTTCTCGTTCACCTTGATGCCGCCGCACGTGGTGTAGAACCCGTCAGCGGTTTCGCACAGCCAATAGGGGCCTGCGTCCACCTTGTGCATGAACTTGGATCGCTTGCCGAATTCCTCGTCGGCGCTGGGGTCTTCTCCGTCCAGGCCCGCCGCGACGTCGCAGTAGGCGTTGTACTGCTCGACGGTCGCCTTGACGGCGGCGGGGTCCAGCCCGACTTTGGCGCAGAGGTCTTCCAGCGAATCGCCCACGTGGCAGCCTTCGGCTTTTTGCAGGACCTCGCGCGCTTTTGCCAGCGGCGTTCCCGGCGTGCCGAACGAGAACACTTGCCCGTCGGGGCCGTCGGCTTCCCAGCGCTTCATATCTGCTTCGGTGAACAGGGCGAACGTTTTATCCTGGTTGCGTACGCACATGCCAGCGCCCGAGAAGTCGTCCAGCCAGAGGTCTTCTTTGCAGAATCGCTGGCCCTTTTCGTTGAGCCATACGGTGGGCTGCACGCCTACGGAGTACGCGTCGGTGGTCCACGTTGCCGTAACGGCTCCTATGGTGACGGGTCCGCACCACATGACGGTGCCCAAGCCTTCGGCGAATTCGGCGCCGGCGTCCTTGGCCATCTTCAATCCGTCGCCCGCCCGGCAGTCCATGCCGAGCGCCTGGATGTTCTCGTTTTTCGTTTCGGACACGCTGTAGAGCATTTCGGGGTTGTTCGCGTAGCCGCCCGTGCATATCATGACCACGGGCGCTTCGACCTTCAATACGTCGCCGTTGTCCTTTTCGGCCAGAACGCCGGCCACTTTGCCGTCTTCCAGGATCAGCTTGCGGCCGAATGTGTTGAAGTGAGCTTCAACGCCCAGTTTCTCGGCCTCCTTGCCGAAGCACTGCATGAAGTAGCCGCCGGGGCTGGCGTTGTCTCCCTTGTCGTAGACGTGCCATACCTTCGGACCGGCGCCGATGGAGATGTTTCCTTCGAATTCGATGCCGTGGCTTTCCAGCCAGTCGATGGTTTCGGACGTCTGCCCGAAGAAGTTTTCGTACAGCTTGTGCTGCGGAATCCAGTGATGGTAGTTCAGGCACGTGTTCGTGGCGTTCTTCACATCGTACGGGGCGTTGGGATTGTAGGCGCCGGCGAACATGATGTCGCCGTCTGCCTTGGTGAAATGCGTTTCCAGGGCCGTCATGCCTTCGGTTCCGATGAACGATCCTCCGTATCCGGAAAGACGCTCGATCACAACCGGCTTGAGACCCAGGTCAATGGCTTGGATGGCCGCTGCCGTGCCCGTTCCTCCCGCACCGACGATGCATACGTCCGCCTTGACGGTTTCTTTCGGCTCTCCCAGTTCGGGGATGTTCCACAAAGCATCGCTGCCGTTTGCGGCAGGCTCGTTGCCGCCCGCTTCGGGCGCGGAAGCCGGGTCCTTGCTGCCTGTGGCGGGCGCGCTCGGGCTGCAGCCGGTCAGCGCGGCTCCGGCGAATCCTGCGGTCAGAATGCCGGCCCCTGCGAGAAACGATCGACGACTCAAGTTGCTGGTTGCTTCGGACATGATGATCCTCCTTGTACGTCGCTTCCCTGAGAAGCGATTCCAGCCGCCCTCCTGCGGCGTGCCTTCAGTTTGGCCCCTCGGGATCGGGTTGCGCAATGGATTCGCGGCCAGCTAGCCGATGCCCCTTGAAACGTTTGGTTTCACCCGTTCGTACGCGGTTGGTAGTACAATAAGGTTCGATCTGGAGAAGGGGAGGGAGGGCTCCATGCTTCAGGACAGGTGCGACTACTTCATACTGGCGTATGAATCGCCCAGCTTCAGCGCTGCCGCCGCCAAGGTTCCCATGTCTCCTCAGGGATTCACGAAGGCTATTCGCAGTATGGAGCGCGAACTGGGAGTTTCGCTGTTCACCATGGACGAGGACGGCTCGCGCGTTGCCACGCCGTACGCCCATGAGTTCTACGAGTACGCTAAACGCGTGCGAGCCGAGCGCAATTTGCTGGCAGCTGCGTTCGATCGCATAGCTTCGAGCGGCTACGTCGAACTGCGCATTGCCTGCTCGCTCGGCATCCCCGGTTTTCTCGGCTGCGATTTCTTGCAGGATTACCTCAAAACCCATGCAGACGTGTCCATATCGCTGTGCGAAATGCCCGACGCTCTGTGCGAGGCCGCGCTGAGAGAGGGTCTCTACGACATGGCTTTGACCGTCGTGCCGTGCGACGAGGAGTTCGAATCCCGGCTTCTGTACACGTCTCCCGTATGGTATTGGGTGCGCCGCGACGATCCGCTCGGCGATTGCGAATCCATCGGTCCCGAGGATCTTGCGGGCCGACGCATCGCCATGCCCGGCGACGATTTCAAATGCTACCGCGCGCTGTCGGATTGGTTCGCGCGCGCCGGAGCGAATCCGCCCGAGATCGTGAAGTACTCCGAGATTTTCTGGATATACGAGTTCGTGCTGCACGGGAGGGGCGTCGGGTTCACGCTGCCTCATTTGGCGTGTTTGGAAGTGTTCAAGGGCAACGAGGACGTGCGCGCCGTGCCTTTACGCGGATTTACGTGGGGATTCGGGGCGTCTCGTCTGAAAACGCGAACTCCCACGTCTGCTGAAGACGAGCTGGTGGAGTACTTGTGCGAGCGTGCCGCTCGTCTGCGCAAGCGATTCTGAGTGCGCAGACGAGAAGTCGGGGCACCGCTTTAGGATACGATGCCCCGCAGGTACGAGACGATGTCGTCCGATTCGTACAGCGGACGGTTGCCGATAACGAGGCAGGGGACTTGCTTCTTGCCTCCAATGCGCACGAGGTCGTTCTGGTTTCCCGGTTGCAGCGTGTCGCGCGTGTCCATGGTGATCTTGTTCGCGTCCATGAATCGTAGAACTTTTTGGCAGTACGGGCAGGATTTCTTGTAGTAAAGCGTGTGGTTTTCCAGGTAGGGCATGTGCGGCTCCTCTCGATGCGCTGAGCAAGGGCGAGCGTTTCTGTCGGTGATTTAGATTACTATTCTAACTTATCATCTTTAGGGGAAGCGCCCTGCGACGCAGCTGTTGCCAATCGGTTTCCCGAACGGGCGTCGAATGGGCGCTGGGTTTCCAGCCTGTTGTTGGAAAGAAAAATAATGCGCAAAAACTATTGCAATAAAAAAAGAAATTTGAAATAATTCAAAGTTTTTTAAAATGGAGTCAGTAAAAAGCCGTTTCGCGAAAGCGAAACGGCTGGAGCAATCTGGTGCGCCCAGCAGGACTCGAACCTGCAACCGACGGATTAGAAGTCCGTTGCTCTATCCATTGAGCCATGGGCGCGTTTCATTGAGCATCGGTATTATACCTTAAATGAAGCCGGGCGGGACAAACTATGAGCCAATGGGGCAATAGGGCTTCTCTCGTGGTAAAAATAGCCGTAGACCAGGGGTTTTATATAGCTCAGACCCGATTCGAAAGCATGAATGGCTCCTAAAGCGCCCGCGCTGGAGCGCAAAGCGTCGACCTGTTTGCAGGGTAATTGCATCTTTTTGAATATTTATGCATAAACACGAAACAAGGCCCGGGTGCGAAAGGGGGGAGGCACGCTTGTTTTTGTGCGGATAAGGCCGTTTTTGGGTGTCTAAACGCTTTAGTTTGCGCTAGTAAATGTGTTCAAAATGTGAAGAAATGCGTAGATTTACCTTACCATTCGCCGAAAAAGCACGTGCCTTTGCGAGGGGGTCCGTTTTGTTTCGGTTTTGTGGTTGCAATTTATTTCGAACCATGAGATTTTGGCGATGTCGAACGGACGCCCGGTGCGCAACGGGCGCTGCCGCAAGTCGAAAATCTGTAAATGCATAAAAGGAAAAGGAGGGTTGCTATGGCTGGCGTGAACGTCAAGAGCGAGATCAAGCCCTTGAAGAAAGTTCTGCTCCATCGCCCTGGCCGAGAGCTTCTGAACCTGACGCCGAACACGCTCGAAGAGCTGCTGTTCGACGACATCCCGTTCTTGAAGGTCGCCCAGGAGGAGCACGACGCTTTCGCGCAGATTCTGCGTGACAACGGCGTCGAGGTCGTTTACCTGGAGGACCTCACGGCTGAGGTGCTCGAGTCTGACCCTGCGCTGCGCGAGCAGTTCCTGAAGCAGTGGATCGAAGAGGCCGGCATCCGCACGGAGCGCTACCAGAAGATCATCTTCGACTACCTGCAGGAGAACTTCCCCGATGCCAAGGACTTCGTCATGAAGACGATGGAGGGCATCAACCTTACCGAGCTGCATACGGACAAGTCGAACTCCTTGGTTGACCTGGTTTCCGAGTCTTCCAAGATGGTCGTCGCCCCGATGCCGAACCTGTACTTCACCCGCGACCCGTTCGCGTCCATCGGCAACGGCGTGTCCATCAACCGCATGTACTCCGTCACGCGTAACCGCGAGACCATCTACGCCGAGTACATCTTCAAGTACCATCCCGATTTCCAGGGAACCCCCGAGTACTACAGCCGCTACAACACGTTCCACATCGAGGGCGGCGACATCCTCAACATCAACGATCACGTGCTGGCCATCGGCATCTCGCAGCGCACGGAGCCCGACGCCATCGACGCGATCGCGCACAACATCTTCAACGATGAAACCAGCCCGGTCGACACCATCCTGGCGTTCTACATCCCGAACAACCGCGCCATGATGCACCTCGACACGGTGTTCACCCAGATCGACGTTGACAAGTTCACCATCCACCCGGGCATCATGGGCCCGCTGACCGTGTTCGAGATCACCGCCGAAGGCGATGGTATCAAGGTCAAGGAAATGAACGACACGCTTGAGGATATCCTCGAGAAGTACGTCGGCAACCCCGTGGAGCTCATCCCCTGCGGCGGCGGCGACCGCATCGCGGCCGAGCGCGAGCAGTGGAACGACGGCTCGAACACGCTGTGCATCGCTCCGGGCACCATCGTGGTGTACGAGCGCAACGACGTGACGAACGCGCTGCTCAAGGAGAAGGGTCTCAACGTTTTGGAGATGCCCTCCGCCGAGCTGTCCCGCGGCCGTGGCGGCCCGCGCTGCATGAGCATGCCGCTGATCCGCGAGGACTAGTCTTACCCTCGCTCGTGCGATAATCTAGTTCCATCCGGTTTCTGTCTTTTACGGTGCGCCAAGACTGTGCGAAGCGGTCGAGGCGCACCGAAAAGGGGCAGGTGGAAAACTTGGCGCCGCCTGCCGATTTTCAAGTTTGTTGTCAGTAACGACGAAAGGAATGAACTATGCCTACTAGCCTGAGCGGTCGCAACTTTCTGAGGCTCCTCGACTTCACGACCGAGGAGATCGAGTACCTCCTGAAGCTGTCCCGCGAGTTCAAGAACCTGAAATTGACGGGTACCCCCCATCGCTACCTCGAGGGCAAGAACATCGTCCTGCTGTTCCAGAAGACGTCCACCCGTACGCGTTGCGCGTTCGAAGTTGGCGCTATGGACCTGGGCATGGGCGTGACCTACCTCGATCCCGGCAGCTCGCAGATGGGCAAGAAGGAGTCCATCGAGGACACCGCCCGCGTGCTCGGCCGCTTCTACGACGGCATCGAGTTCCGTGGCTATGCTCAGACCGACGTCGAGGAACTCGGCGCCAACGCTGGCGTGCCGGTGTGGAACGGCCTGACCACCGAGTGGCATCCCACGCAGATGCTCGCTGACATCCTGACGGTGCAGGAGAACTTCAACTACGACATCAAGGGCAAGACCCTGGTGTTCATGGGCGACGCTGCCAACAACGTTGCTCGTTCGCTCATGGTCGTGTGCTCCAAGCTGGGCATGAACTTCGTTGCCTGCGGCCCCAAGGAGAACATGCCGGAGGCCGAGCTGGTCGAGACCTGCAAGGAAATCGCTGCCGAGAACGGCTGCACCATCACGCTGACCGAAGATGCCAAGGCCGCCTGCACGGGCGCGCATGCCATCTACACCGACGTGTGGGTGTCCATGGGCGAGCCGGACGAGGTGTGGACCGAGCGCATCCGTCTGCTCGAGCCGTATCGCGTGACCTCCGAGCTCATGGCTGTGGCTGACCCCAACGCCATCTTCCTGCACTGCCTGCCGGCCTTCCACGACACCAACACCACCATCGGTGCCGACATCGCCGAGCGCTTCGGCGTCACCGAGATGGAAGTCACCGACGAGGTGTTCGAGTCCAAGCAGTCCAAGGTGTTCGACGAGGCCGAGAACCGCATGCACACCATCAAGGCTGTCATGTACGCCACCCTCTCCTAAAGAAAGACAAGGTGAATTAGCATGCCTTATCAGAAGGGTGACGGCAAGTCCGTTGTCATCGCGCTGGGCGGCAACGCCCTGGGCAACACGCCCCAGGAGCAGCTCCAGCTGGTCAAGGACACCGCCAAGAACATCGTCGACATGGTCGAGGAGGGCACCAACGTCATCGTGTCCCACGGCAACGGCCCGCAGGTCGGCATGATCAACAACGCGTTCGCCTACGCGAGCGCCAACGACGGCAAGACCCCGGAGATGCCCTTCCCCGAGGCCGGCGCCATGAGCCAGGGCTACATCGGCTACCAGCTGTCCCAGGCCATCCTCAACGACATGAAGCTGCGCGGCATCGACCGCTCGACGGCCTGCGTCGTGACGCAGACCGTGGTCGACCCCGCCGACCCGGCGTTCCAGAACCCCACCAAGCCCGTCGGCGCCTTCCTCTCCGAGGAGGAGGCCAAGGCCAAGGCCGCCGAGACCGGCTGGACCTACAAGGAGGACGCGGGCCGCGGCTGGCGCCAGGTCGTCGCCTCCCCGAAGCCGGTCCGCATCGTCGAGTTCGACGCGGTCAAGGACCTCATGGACGCGGGCTACATCGTGGTGTCCACGGGCGGCGGCGGAGTGCCGGTGTTCGAGAAGGAGGGCCTGTACGAGGGCGTCCCCGCGGTCATCGACAAGGACCGCTCCAGCGCCAAGCTGGCCGCCGACTTCGGCGCCGACATGCTGGTGATCCTCACGGCCGTGGAGAAGGTCTGCATCAACTTCGGCAAGCCGGAGCAGGAGGAGATCTCCACCATGACCATCGCCCAGGCCGAGGAGTACATCGCCCAGGGCCAGTTCGCCCCCGGCTCCATGCTGCCGAAGGTCGAGGCCTGCATCGAGTACGTGCGCGCCTACCCCGAGGGCAAGGCCCTCATCACCAGCCTCGAGTGCGCCGCCGCGGGCCTCGAGGGCAAGACCGGCACCATCATCACGGCGTAGTTCCCGCCGTTTGGAGTACTGAGGCCCGCTGAGGGCTTTGGGAATCCGAAACTGTTCTAAGCGGCGGCGCCTGTGTAGCGCGGGCGTCGCCGTTAACTGGGGTACTGTCGGATCATGCGGTTATGCTTCCACTGATTCGTCTATCAATTTCTCGTTCGCACCTGTCTATCCACCTCGATCCTCAAAAAGGAGGGGTTTGTATGACCGAGAAAGAAAAGGAAAAAAGCAGAAAGAAGCGTTCCATCTCTTCGTTCACCATCCTGTTGATCATCCTGATCGCACTGGCGCTGATTACGGTTGTCATGTCGTTCATGGGTGTGGAAGGTGTAACGGGAGCTACCGTTGCCAATGTGGCGACGGCACCCGTCAAAGGCTTCACCGATGCGCTCCCCGTTTGCTTGTTCGTGCTGATCCTGGGCGGTTTCCTGGGCATCGTCACGGAAACGGGCGCCTTGGACGCCGGCATTGCCGCGCTGGTGAGAAAGCTCAAGGGTAACGAGCTCATACTCATTCCCATCTTGATGTTCATCTTCTCGATTGGCGGCACGACGTACGGCATGTGCGAGGAAACGGTGCCGTTCTACCTGCTGCTGGCTGCCACGATGGTAGCCGCTGGCTTCGACAGCGTGGTCGGCGCGGCGGTCGTTTTGCTGGGCGCCGGTTGCGGCGTGCTCGGCTCGACGGTCAACCCGTTCGCGGTCGGCGCAGCCGTTGACTCGCTGTCGTCTACGGGGCTTGCCATCAACCAGGGCACCATCATCATGCTCGGCGTCATCTTGTGGCTGGTCACCTTGGCCATATCCATCGTGTTCGTGATGCGTTACGCGAAGAAGGTCAAGGCCGACAAGGGCTCCACGATTCTTTCGCTGCAAGAGCAGGAAGTCATGAAGGCCGAGTTCGGCGAAGCTCAGCAGGAAACGCAGGATGCCGAGGCGAATCCATCCGAGAAGCTTATGACGGGGCGTCAGAAAGCCACGCTTGTCGTGTTCGCGCTGACGTTTGTAATCATGATCGTCGGGTTCATCCCCTGGGGCGATTTCGGCGTCGAGATATTCGATGCTGGTTCCGCTACAGAAGAGGTGACGACGCAGGTTACCGGCGACGACATCTCTGCTAAGTGGGTCGACAAGAAGGTTGGCGGCGAGATCGCGTTCGACGGCAACGTCGAGGGCACGGTTACCACTGAAGAGCAGATCTCGGACGGCTGGTCCGCATTCCTGACGGGCCTTCCGCTGGGGCAGTGGTACTTCGACGAGGCTTCCACGTGGTTCCTCATCATGGCTATCATCATCGGCATCGTCGGTGGCGTGTCCGAGAGCCGTTTCGTGAAAGCGTTCATCAACGGTACGGCCGATATGATGAGCGTTGTGCTGATCATCGCCATGGCTCGTTCTATTACGGTGCTTATGGGCGAGACCGGCCTGGACATGTGGATTCTCGAGAATGCGGCAGCTGCACTGAACGGCTTGTCGGCGATCATCTTCGCTCCGCTGTCGTTCCTGCTCTACATCGTGCTGTCGTTCCTGATTCCGTCCTCGTCCGGCATGGCTACGGTATCCATGCCCATCATGGGTCCGTTGGCTAACTCGCTGGGCTTCTCGACCGACGTTATGATCATGATCTTCAGCGCCGGCAACGGCCTGGTGAACCTGTTCACCCCGACCAGCGGCGCTATCATGGGCGGCTTGGCGCTTGCGAAGATCGAGTACTCGACGTGGCTCAAGTTCGGCGGCAAACTGTTCGTCGTGCTTGGCGTTGCCTGCGTGGTCATCCTCACCGTTGCGATGATGTTGATTCCAGGCGCTGCTTGATCCTGATTCCGGTTTTTCGGCAATAGGCGCAAAGCAGGCGAAAAAGACGGCCTCCGCTTCGGCGGGGGCCGTCTTCGCTTGGTCGGAATGCTGCGAGAGGGGGAGGGGTCCTTACAGGGCCTTCTTCATCCAGATATGCTCGACGTGTTCGTCAAGTTCGACGGGCCCGTATTGCCGGTATCCCGAACGCTCGTAAAACGGCGTGACGCGGCACTGTGCGTGCAGGTGCATTTCCGTGGCTCCCGCCGCTTGGGCCAGTCGCTCGGATTCCGCTAAAAGGGCGGCTCCCAGCCCGCCTTTGCGCGCTTCGGGCAAGACGGCCAGGCGACCGAAGATCCAGCGGCCGGGTTCTTCGGGGCGCTCGAAATCGGGGAAGGTGCGCGCGCATCCAGCCAGTTCTTCGTCCACGTACAACGTGACATGGATGGTGCGGGGATCCTGATCGATGTCGTCGAACTCGTCCTGGAAGCCCTGCTCTTCCATGAACACGCGCGTGCGCACGATGCGCGCGTCGTCGAAGTTTCCTTGCTGGAACATCATGGCCATGCGGTTTCGTCCTCTCTCGCAACCGGGGGTGCCCGGGAATCTACAATGAGCGAACAATAGCATAAAAGCGCCCAACCGCAGAAGCTTTTTGCGAGGTCGTGTGTACGTTTTCTGCATAACGTCCTTTTTTGGGGCGTTCGTTCGCTCGACGCGTGCCCGCGCGCCGGAAAAAGGTGGTAGACTTGTCCAACATGTATTTACACGAGTCCCACAAAGAAAGATGCATACCATGCAAATTCGCGAACAACTTGAACAGCTGATCGACGCAGCCGTTGCGGCCGCGTGCGAGGACGGATCGCTCGAGCTCGAGGAGGCTCCCGCGGCGGCGCTGGAGCGCCCGCGCGACGAGAGCAACGGTGACTGGGCCTCCACCGTAGCCATGCGTTCCGCCAAGCAGGCTAAGAAGAACCCCCGCGAGATCGCTCAGATCATTGTCGACCATCTTCCGGAGAACGGCATTATCGCCTCCGCCGAGATCGCCGGCCCCGGCTTCATCAACTTCCGCCTGTCCTCCACCGTGCTTCAGGGCGTTGTTTCCCAGGTGCGCGAGGAGAAGGAAGGCTTCGGTCACGGGTTCATCCCCGAGGGTCAGCGCTACATTAACCTCGAGTACATCTCCGCCAACCCCACGGGTCCCATGCACGTGGGACATGGCCGTTGGGCTGCTTTGGGCGATGCCACGGCGCGCGTGATGCGCCATGCCGGCTACGATGTGTACGAGGAGTTCTACATCAACGACGCCGGCACGCAGATGGACAACTTCGGCGAATCTGTGGCCGTGCGCTATCAGCAGATCCTCGGTCGCGACGTCGAAATGCCTGAGGCTTGCTATGCCGGTTCCTACGTGAACGACATCGCGCAGGTCATCATCGACGAGGACGGCGACGTCTGGCTTGACGCCGATCCGCAGGAGCGCATGGAGAACTTCCGCGAGCGCGCTTACCAGATGATGCTCGCCGAGCAGCATCGCGTGACCGGTCGTTTCGGCACCACGTTCGATTGCTGGTTCTCGGAGCGCTCCCTGTACGTGAAGGACGAGTCGGGCGAAAGCGCCGTGGACCGCAGCCTGAAGGCCATGAGCGAGAAGGGCTACATCTACGAGCAGGACGGGGCCACGTGGTTCAAGTCGAGCGCGTTCGACGACGAGAAGGACCGCGTGCTGATCAAGGCGAACGGCGAGTACACGTACTTCATGAGCGACGTTGCCTACCACTACAACAAGCTTGAGCGCGGTTTCGACCACCTGATCAACATCTGGGGCGCCGACCATCATGGCTACATCGCCCGTTGCGAGGCCATGCTTGCCGCGTGGGGCCGTCCCGGCGCGCTCGAGATCATGCTTGGCCAGCTGGTGAACCTGTTCCGCGACGGCGAAGCCGTTCGTATGTCCAAGCGTACCGGCGAGATGATCACGTTCGAGGAGCTCATCGACGAGGTGGGCGTGGATGCGACGCGTTACCTGATGCTGTCGCGCTCTTCCGATCAGCCCATCGACTTCGACATCGAGGTGGCGAAGAAGAAGGACGCTTCCAACCCGGTGTACTACGTGCAGTACGCTCATGCGCGTATATGCTCCATCCTGCGCAAGGCCGCCGACGCCGCCGACGCGGCTGCCGCCGAGGCCGGCGAGCTTTCCATGGACGAGCTGGCGGCTAAGGTCGTGCCTGCGGGCGTGGACCTGTCCCCGTTGACGCACGAGTCCGAGTTGGCCCTTATGCGCAAGATGGACGATTTCGCCGACCTGGTGTCGCAGGCTGCGCGCGATCGCGCTGCGTTCCGCCTGACGCATTACGCTCAGGATCTGGCGGCGTTGTTCCATTCGTTCTACACCAATTGCCACATCATCGGTGAGGACGAGGCCGTTCAGAACGCGCGTCTGGCGCTTGCCGATGCGACTCGCATCGTTTTGGCGACCACGCTGGGTCTGCTGGGCGTGAGCGCTCCGGCCAAGATGTAGCGCTTCCTGCTCATACGGCACACGGAAAGGCCCGCAAGCTCGTCGCAGAGCTTGCGGGCCTTTTTATGCGGGGGGGGCGTTGCGGTGCGGAGCGAGGCTGCGAAAACCGTGCTTCGCGCGTTACACGTTGTCTTCGAGGTCGATCTGCATAAGGTACACGTTCTCGCGCAGGCGCTTCGCGGTGGCGCGGCACAGGTCGTCTTCCTCGTAGCGCGTTTGTATTTGCTCCAGCTCCAGGTGCAGTCCAAGTCGCTTGATGTCGACCGCGGCATCCGCCGTGCTGGTTATGGCCGTGATGGAGGGGGCTTTCGAGCGCAATGCGCTCAACGTGCGCTGGTACTCCAGGAGCAGAGACGATAGGTCCTCGGCGTTTTCCTCCGATACGCCGGGAGCCATTTCCCCTTGCAGCTTCTCGATGACGAATTCGCACGACCGTATCTGCAGATCGCGGATGGCCTGCGCGGTTTCGGTCAGATTCGCTCCGGGCATGCCCTGCACGAACCGATACCATCCGGACCTCAGCGCTGTGCGCATGCGCAGGGCGGCCCTTTGCGGCGACCAACGATCGGCGTGGTGGCGCAGAAGGTTCTCTATATGCGAGAGCCGGCTTAAGTACTGGTAGCCTACCAAAGGATACGTTTCCTCATGCTCGATGAGCTCGAAGACGAATTCCTGTTCCCAGCGCAGCGTTTTCAGGCGCAGCTCGAGGTTCGGCTCGTCGTCGATGTTGTGCTGCTCTTTGATGCGCGCAATGCGGTCGTTGTAAGAATGGATGACCATTTGCGTGGCAGCGCGGTTCTCGGGTGTTTGGCGAGCCGACAACTCCTCGATGACGTTGCGCAGGATCTCGAGGCTCACCTGCGTTTCGTCGCAGCGCTGATCTTCTTCGGTGGTCGGCTTGCGCGGAGCTAGCAGGGGAACCACGAACGTAGCCAGCAGAAGCGTGACCACGATGACGCCGCATGCCAGGAACATGATGAGCTGTTGCTGCGGGATGGCGCGCGGCAGCGTGAGGATGACGGCGAGCGTGATGGTTCCTTTTGGACCTGCCAGCGTCATGATGGCCGCCGATAGCATATCGGTTTTCGATAGCCTGCGCTGCTTCGCCGTGCCGTCTTCCTTGTTTTTGCCTTTGCGGCTTCGCGAGCGCTCCATGACGAGAATCCATACGAAGCGCACTGCGATGAGTATGAGCGTGATGCCCAGGACATAGGATATGAGCAAGCCGTTGTCGATGTACACGTTAGCCCAGGTCTGCTGCATGGCGCGGGGAAGCTGCGTGCCCAAGAGAACGAACACGATCCCGTTAAGGGTGAAGGACAGCACCTGCCAGACGCTGGCCGAAACGATGTTCATGCGCGATATCGAAGGCCCCAGCGTGCGGGGCGATATGACGTTCACCAGTCCTGCTGCGACCACTGCCAAAATGCCGCTCGCGCCCACCTGGTTGGCTACCAGGTACACGATGAAGGGCGTGAACACCTCGAACAGCACGTGGAACGTGGTGTTCTCCAGGCCCCAGGAGCGCACCTTGCGCACGATGAAGTTGCCCAGGTAGCCCAGCGCGATGCCGATGAAAATGCCTCCCAAAAAAGAGAACAGGAACTCGACGGTTGCGTTGACCAGGGAGAACGTGCCGGTAACGGCTGCGGCCAGCGCGAACTGGAAGGCAACGATGCCCGATGCGTCGTTGATGAGCGATTCCCCTTCCAGAATGCTCTTGGCGCGGGGCGAGATGTCGGTTTCCTTGGAAAGCGAGGCGACGGCAACGGCGTCGGTGGGGCCCAGGGCGGCGCCCAGGGCGAAAGCGGCGGCCAAGCTGATGGAAGGTACGACCCAGTTGACCGCAAAGCCGACCACCAGAGCCGTGACCACCACCAGTCCGATGGCGAGCGAGACGACGGGCCTTTTGTTGCGCCAGAGCGCCGCTTTGTCGACGCTTTTCGCTTCGTCGTAGAGCAGCGGGGCGATGAACAGAACTAGGAACAAGTCGGCTTCGTCGAACAGGATGTCGATCTGACCGCCTGCGACCACGGCGATGATCAGGCCTAGTCCAATTTGGATAAGAGGGGAGGATACCTTGGGGACAAGCTGGTCTATGATGGAGGATACGAGGACGGCTGCCAACATGAGTAGAGCGAACATGAGGGCTTCCACGTGGCGATCTCCTTGCGTTGTAGCGAACGGGTCGCCTTATTGTATCGGGATAAGGTCACCCTTATAGGCGCAACGGCGATGTTTCACGCGATTTCAACGGAAAGCTGGGAAGTCGGGTTTTGCGTCCTTCGCGCGCGCCCTAACGTGCGGCGGCGTCGGTGGCCAAGATGCTTGCCTTCACGTAGAGGGTGTAGGCGATGGCCGATGTTGTTGAAAGCACGAGGTCCCGTTCGAAGTCTCCCTTGTTCGCGCCGCTTGTGAGGCCTGCCGGGCTGGTGGGTTCGGCGGAGAACAGGGCTTCGAGCGCCGCTTCGAACGCGTCGCAATAGTAATCGTAGGCCACATGCGTGTCGAAGCTTGCGATCTGCATGCGAATGAGGCGGTCGATTTCGGCGATCGAGAACGTTTGCTTGAGCGTGCATATAACGATGAGGTACGCAACATGGGAGCGCGTGTACTTCTTGCCTGAAGCCGACGAGAGGACCCCCTGCTTCACGTAGTTGTTCACCATGGAACGCGTGATGATCTTCTCGTGTTCCTGGTAGAGCGGGGCGAGCGTTTCCTCGAGGTATCCGATGAGCTGGTCCATGTACAGGTCGATGCGGGGTATCTCCTGGTATCGCGGCAAGCGCAGGTTGACGAGTTTTTGCGCGTAGGGCGACATGCTGATGGATGAAGGGTTCATGGATTCCTTTCCACGGTATTCGTACGAATGAGAATAACAATCCGTACGGGGTCAGTCAATCTTCGTTGTTGCTTGACACGGTGCTATGCTCCTTATAATCTAGTAATGAAAACCATATCATAAAGCTATTGAAACTTTGAAAGAAGGACAGTATGAATGCAAGCCGTATAGCGCTCGTGGTGGATTCCTGCACCGACGTTCCTCCCGAGGATATCGACCGGTACGGCATGTACGTGGTCCCTTTGCAGGTGAACTACGAACACGAATCGTTTTTGGACAAGGTGACCATCACTCCTCAAGAGGTGTACGATCGCTTCTCTCGGGGAATCCCCACAACGTCTACGCCTACTCCCGCCGTTGCGCGAAACGTGCTCGAGCGCGTGGTGGCCGACGGGTACGATCGCGCGGTTATCGTGACCATTTCGAGCGGGCTTTCCGCTACGTACGAGTTGATGCGCTCGCTCTCGACGGGAATGCCGGAGCTTGATTGCTGCTTGGTCGACACGAAGAACATCGGGATGGGCGCGGGCCTGGTTGCTCTTGCAATTGCGCGAAGGCTGGCCGAGGGCGCGTCGTTCGAGGACATCAAGCGCGAAGGCGACCAGATAGCGAAGAATACGAGGGTGTACTTCTGCGTCGACACGCTTGAGTACCTGCGCAAGGGCGGCCGCATCGGCGAGGTGACCTACCGCGTGGGCAGCTTGCTCGACATGCGTCCCGTGATCAGCTGCAACGAAGCGGGCGTATACTATACCGTTACGAAGGCCAAGGGGCGTCGGCAGTCGCTCAAGAAGGCCATGCAGTGCGTCGAGGAGTTCGCTGCGAAGTTCCCTCGCAGCACGGTTGCCGTGGTGAACGGGGATGCGGCGGACGAGGCGGTCGAGGTGAAGGCCGAGCTTGCATCGCGGATGAGCGGCGTGCAGTTGTGGTACGAGGGGCAGATCAGCCCGGTTCTCGTGGTGCATACCGGTCCTGGCCTGATCGGCATAGGCGTGCAGGGGGAGTGCTAGGGGCGGGGTTGCTGTGTTCCGTGCCGCGCGTTGCGTCCAGCCTAGCGTCTCGCGCCGCGCGTCCCGTCTGCCCGGCGTCTCTCCCCATCGCGCCCGTTTTGCGCACGCGTTTCGCCCGTCGTGTCAAAACGATCGAGTTTTGCTGGTCCTCGAACCAGGATAATTCGAAGTGCCGTTCGTCTGACCTGGGAAAATAAAAATCACGTGCGGAACGAGCCCTCTTGGAAGGGTGAAAACCGCCGCAAAACTCGTCCGTTTTGACAGCGGCTTCCTGTTCTGCAGCGCTTACGTTGCGGAACCTGCTTTGGGTTCGGTAATCGGAAGCATGAGTTTCACGGTGAACCCGTGTGCAGGCTCGCTTTCCAGGGAAAGCGAGCCGCCGTGCGCTCGGACGATACGATCTGCCAGTGCAAGCCCCAAGCCGTGCTCTTCTCCGTACGATCCCGCCGCGCTTCGCGCCGTGCGCGAGCGTGCCAGGCGCGCTTCGAGGGCCGCCAGCTCGTCGCGCGTCACGCCCGCGCCGTCGTCGGCAATGCGGATGACGGCGCAGTTCGCCTCCCTGTTCAAAAGCGCGAGCGATACGCGTATGCGGCAGCCCGCTTCGTTGTGCAGCCGTGCGTTGGCCAGGGCGTTTTCCACCACGCGCGTCAGCAAGCGCTCGTCGCCGAGAACCGTCGCGTCGGCCGCGCGCTCATCGACGTGCAGGTCTACCGGGTGCGCGTCGTCGATCTGGGCGTTCATGTGCGCGGCGATGACGGTGCGCAGAAGCTTCGAAAGGCGTACGCGCTCCAGGTTGAGCGGTTGGGCGGCGTAGTCCAAAAGCGATGCGGTGTTGAGGTCGGTGACCAGGTCCTTGATCCTCAGACCCTGCGCGCGTATGATGCGTGCCCTCGCGCGCGCATCGTCCGGCGCTTCCTCGTCCTGCGCGATGCCGTCGGCATATCCCAGGATCATCGAAAGCGGCGTGCGGATGTCGTGCGACACGCCGCGTATCCAGTTCGCCCGCGCGGCGTCTTTTTGCTCGATGAGCGCCGACGTCTCGGTGATCTGCCGTCCGATTCCCTGCAGGTCGCCCTTGAGGTCCACCTGGGCCGATTTCCCTTCTGACAGCTTGTCGAGCGCGTCTGCTATGGGGCCGACGGCGTTTTGGGTTCGCCGGCGGGACAGGGCGTACAGCAAGAACAGGATGCCGACGTCCACTGCGAATATGGTCAGGATGTACAGCGGAAGGTTGCGCATCGTCGAAGCGGGATAGGTGAGCGACATCGTCCAGAACTCGCCCTTCGGCAGGCCTACGATCAACAGGCCGTCGATTCGATCCCAGAAGAACGCGGGGTAGTCGGCGATGGCCGCGTAGTGCGATGCTATCGCGATGTCGTTCAGGGAGTACGAGCGGGGAACGTCCGCGGGCAGGTTCTGGGACCAGATCGTCGTACCGCTTTCGTCGACGAGCAGGCCCCAAGCGCCTTTGCTCGCCAACTGCAGCGACGCCTCTTCTTCAAGCGAGAACGTGCCATCGTCCGTGCGCGCAAGCTGCTCGTCCACCGTGCGCACGAGCGATGCCGGCGATCCGGTGTTGAAGTTGGCGTTCGATTCTTGAAAGGCGATGACGATGTACAGTGCCAGGTCGACCACGATTACAAGCAGCGCGCAGGCTACGAAGAGAAGCAGCTGCTTCGTGAAGAATCGCGCGAACCCCTCGGGGCGCGGGCGTCGGCGTTCGTGTTTCGAGGCAGCCATGCTCAGCGTTTCACCAGCTTGTACCCAAGGCCGCGCACCGTCACCAGCGAAGCGGGCGCGGACGGGTCCGCTTCGATCTTCTCGCGCAGTCGGCGAATGTGGGCCATGAGCGAGTTGTCGTAGCCGAAGGACGTTCCCCAGCATGCTTCGCAGAGCGCGTCGATGGTGATGATGCGGCCGGCGTTGCGCGCAAGCACGCTCAGGATCTCGTGCTCTTTGGCGGTGAGCTGGACGGTCGTTCCGTCGGCTCGCTCGACTTCGGCCGTCGTGAGGTTCACGCGACTTGCCGCAAGCTCGAGCACCGGGCTTTCCGCGGCATAGCATCGACGCAGCAGGGCTGCGATGCGCAGGACCAGCTCCTGGGGAAGAAACGGCTTCGTGACGTAGTCGTCGGCCCCCAGCGACAGGCCGTTCACGCGGTCGAAGGGCTCGTCTTTGGCCGAAAGGAACAGCGCGGGCGTGGATGCGTGGGCGGGGCGCTCCCGAATGCGCGCAAGCAGGTCAAACCCGTTCATGCCCGGCATCATGATGTCGAGGACGAACAGCTGGCAGGCGGTGTCGGGCGACGTTGCGCGCGCGTCGATGATGCGCAGCGCCTCGCTTGCGCAATGAGCCGTTTCCACGGCGCGGAATCCCGCCCTGTGCAAGATGGCGGCAACCATGCTGGCCAATTCCTGCTCGTCGTCGACAAGCAGGATCCGCTTGTCGTGCAGGGCGTCTCCTGCGATTCCGAATTCGTGGGCAAAGCTCACGGCGGCTCCTTCCTCTTCTTGCCCAGTATCCCATAAACCCTTCGAGACGGGACGGTTTCCTTCGCTCTTGTAAGGCAGTCGCAAGGCAATGCAAGGAACCTGCAAGGAGCGGGAAGGGAGGGCGTAAGGCGGGGCGGGTATCGTGGTTTTCGCTCATGAACGCATTGAAAATCGAAGGAGTGGAAAGCCATGCCAGCAGAACACGCTGCATTTCAACCGACGCCTCTCGTGGTCGAGGTCCGCAACGCGAGCAAACGTTACGGCGGTCAGAAAGGAGAACGTTCGGACGCCAATGTCACGCAGGCGCTCGACCGCGTTAGCTTCGCCGTGTCACGCGGCGAGTTCGTGGGCATCATGGGGCCGAGCGGCTCGGGCAAGTCCACGCTGCTGAACTGCGTGGCCACCATTGATGCCCCTACCAGCGGTCACATCGTGGTGAACGGGCGCGACGTGGGATCGCTGCACGGCGGGGAGCTCGCTCGGTTTCGCCGCAACGACCTGGGTTTCATCTTCCAGGATTCCAACTTGCTGGATACGCTGACCGCGTTCGAGAACATCGCTTTGGCTTTGACGATCCAGAAGGCGCCTGCGCGGCAGATCGAGGCCCGCGTGCGACAGGCGGCTGCCGTGCTCGGCGTTGACGACGTGCTTGCCAAGTATCCCTACCAGCTGTCCGGCGGCCAGAAGCAGCGCGTGGCGGCGGCGCGCGCCACCGTGGGCGACCCCAGCTTGATTCTGGCCGACGAGCCTACGGGGTCGCTCGATTCGAAGTCGGCTCGGCAGCTTCTGGAGTCGCTTGAGCGCTTGAACCGATCAGGGTCGACCATTCTGATGGTTACACACGACTCCCTTTCGGCAAGCTACTGCTCGCGCATCGTGCTCATCAAGGACGGATCGTTGTTCGGCGAGCTGCATCGGAAGGGATCCACGCGCGCCGCGTTTTACCGCAGCATCGTGGACGTCGTCGCCTCCATGGGCGGCGATGGGCAGCATTTCGATTCCGCAGACGAGGAGGCTTCCCATGTTGGTTAAGCTTGCCCTGGGAAACGTGCGCAAGTCGGTTCGCGATTTCGGGGTGTACTTCCTTACCGTGCTGCTGGGCGTGGCCGTGTTTTACGCGTTCAACTCGATGTCGGCCCAGCGCGGGGTGCTGGCGTTCTCGGAATCCGGGGATGCGATGTTCGAACTTCTGGGCATGGTTATTTCAGGGGCGTCGGTGCTGGTCGCGTTCGTTCTGGTGTTTCTGGTGGTGTACGCGAACCGGTTTCTCATCAAGCGTCGCAAACGGGAATTCGGCTTGTACCTGGCGCTGGGCATGAGCACGTCGGACGTGGTGGGGATCGTGCTTTTGGAGTCGTTTGCCGCGGGCGCGGCGTCCCTTGCGGCCGGCCTTGCCCTGGGCGTGGCGATCTCACAGCTTTTGCTACAGCTCACGTCGCTTATGTTCCAAGCCGATGTGGCCGGCTCCGCAGGGTTTTCCTTCGTGTTCTCCGTCGACGCCTTCATTCAGGCTATTGCGGTGTTCGGGGCTGTTTTCGTTCTTGCGGCGCTGCTGAACGCGCGCTCGGTGTCGCGTACGCGGCTTGTCGACCTTATGAAGGCGGAAAGCGTGCACGAGGAGATGAAGCTGCGCAGCCTGCCGCTGTCGCTTGCGCTGTTCACGGTGTCGCTCGTCATTATCGGGATATCGTACAAGCTGTTGATCGAAAACGGTCTGCTGGAGCCGTCCCCTGAATTCGCGGCGGCCGCGGTCCTGGTGTGCGTGGGCACCGTGCTGTTCTTCTACGCGTTGGCAGGATTCCTGCTGAAGCTCGTGCAGATGATCCGCCCGCTGTACTTGCGGGGGCTCAACATGTTCGCGCTGCGCCAGCTGGGAGCCAAGGTCAACACGACGTTCGCTTCGCTTTCCGTCGTGTGCCTGGTGCTGTTCTTGGCTATCACCAGCGTGTGCGGCGGCGTGGGCATACGCAACGCCGTGGAGGACGGCCTGGCGAAGGGCACGGCGTACAGTGCCAGCGCCGTGAGCGTCTTCGGTTCGTATCGCGCCGATACCGGCTACGTGGCCGATGCGGCGATCGAGCCGTACGCGCAGTACGCGGCAGCGAAGGGCTTCGATATGGCGGCGGGCCTGCGCGCCAGCGCGAAGGCGCTGGGCGCGGGGGACTTGGACGCTCTTGTTCAGGGGACGGCGCAGGTCGACCAATGCGTGGACCCGTCCGATGCGACCACCGTGGCCGACGTGGAGCGGGCGAGCGGCTTGTCGCTCAAGGATACAGCCGGCGCGTCGATCAATGCCCAGTACGGGATGTTTCCCGTATACGTGAGCAAGCTTTCCCAGGTAAACGAGGCTCTAACGCTGGCCGGAAAGGCGCCGCTGCAACTGGGGCCGGGGGAGTGCGCCCTCGTGAGCGATTCCAGCATCACGGCCGAGTTCTACCGGGGCGTCGTCGAGCGCGGAACGGACGTTCCCGTGGGCGACCGACTGCTTCGTGCGGCGGTGTTTTCGGGGGAATCCCTCATGACCACTTCGTTTCCCATGAACACGGGGACCGTCGTCGTGAACGACGATGAGGTTCCGGCGCAGGCCGTGATCGTTCAAACGCTGCTGAACATGCAGTGCGCAACCGACGAGGACGAGCAGGGTCTCAAAGCCTTGCTGGCCGCCGTGCCGCAGACGGACAACGCCGATACGTGGCCTTTGTCGCTGTCGCTCACACGGTCCGAGGTTGTCGACCAAAGCGTCAGCCTGTCCGCCGTGGTGGCCTTCCTTGCCATCTACTTGGGATTCGTGCTCGTTGTCGCGTGCGCCGCCATTCTGGCCATCCAGCAGCTTTCCGAGGCCTCCGACAACGCGCGCCGCTACGGTTTGTGCATCAAGTTGGGAGCTTCTTCGAAGATGGTCGACGGGGCGCTGCTCGTGCAGGTGCTCGTGTACTTCTTGTTCCCGCTGCTGCTGGCGGTGGCTCATTCGGCATGCGCGCTCGTCGTGGTGTCGGACGTGGTGGCGGTGTTCGGGCATTTGGACATCGGCGCGATGGCGCTTACGTGCGCCGGTGCATTCTTGGTCGTCTACGGCGCGTACTTCGTTGTGACGTATCTGGGCGCGCGTCGTTTGATCCGGGAATAGCGGAAGCGCCGTGCGCGGAATTCTTTCTGCGCACGGCGCTGGTTTGCGTCCCTTGCGAAGGCGGGGAAGAGGGCATGAAAAAAGCCCCTGATCGGGGCTTATCATTCAAATGGTGGACCGTGTAGGATTCGAACCTACGACCTTGGGATTAAGAGTCCCCTGCTCTACCAACTAAGCTAACGGTCCTTATTGCGTCTTGCCTTTCTTGCGAAGCGGTTTGCTATTTTAGAGCATTCCGATCGACCGTGCAAGACCTTTTTTCAAAAACTTGCGCTGGGGTGGATGATGGGACTCGAACCCACGACCTCCAGAGCCACAATCTGGCGTTCTAGCCGACTGAACTACACCCACCAAGGCGCAAGGAGGAAGTATACGGATTTCTTTCCATGAATGCAAGAGGAATATGGACAAATTGTATCTGGATATTCGTAATTTACTTCTGATGTGCGGTTTTAGAGTACTATGAGCGCAACATCGAACGCCAAGACGGCATGCATACGCGAATGAGCCGTTGCTGCACGGCGTTGCGGAAGGGGCATCGAGCCCGTTCCTTACCATCAAGGAGTACTTATGGATATAAAGCCATCGTCTGAAAAACGATTCGCATTGCTCATCGATGCCGACAACGTATCGGCGAAGTACATCAAGCCCATCACCGACGAACTGTCCAAATACGGCACCGTCACCTACAAGCGCATCTACGGCGATTGGACGCTCACCCTTCATTCGAAATGGAAGGACGCGCTTCTGGAAAACTCGATCACGCCCATTCAGCAGTTCGGGTACACGCAAGGGAAGAACGCCACGGACTCGGCCATGATCATCGACGCGATGGACATCCTGTACACGCGCTCGGTGGAGGGGTTCTGCATCGTGTCGAGCGACAGCGACTTCACGCGCCTGGCCAGCCGCATCCGCGAGAGCGGGCTGACGGTGATCGGCATGGGGGAGAAGAAAACCCCCACGGCTTTTCGCAAGGCGTGCGACATCTTCACCACGCTCGAGCTTTTGCTGGGGGATTCGAACGGCAAGGGCGGCAAGGGCAAAGGCCATCGCGACCAGGGCAATTCTCAAGGCGGGCAGAATACGGGCCCCTCGATTGAGGAGATCGAGCAGGCCGTGGTCAACATCATCACCGACAACCAGAACAACGGGAAGTCGACCGGCGTGGGCGAGGTGGGAAGCCGTCTGCTCAAGCGCTACCCCGACTTCGACGTGCGCAGTTACGGCACCAACCAGCTGACGAAGCTCCTCGGCGAGTTCGGCAGCGTTCAGATCATCAAAGACGGCAGCTCGGTTGCCATCGAGCTGACGGAGGCCAAGGAAGCTTCGAAGCCTGCGGAGAAGGAGGGGACGAGCGAGCCGGCTCGCAAGTCGTCCCGATCGGCGGGCAAGCCCGCGCATAAGCCCGCCCCGGCCGATCGCGAGAAGGAATCCGAAACCGCCTTGGCCTCCGAAGCCGCGGGCAAGCCGGAAGCCGAAACCGCGAGCGAGCCTGCCGCCAAGCCCGCTCGACGCTCCCTGCGCCGTCGCCGGGGTGCCGAAGGCGCCCAGCCTAAGGAGGCGTCGGGCCAGCCTTCCTCGAGCGACGAGGCTCCTGTTTCCACGGATGAGGCGGTGCCTGCGCCGGAGAGCGCTCCCGCAGCCGAGAGTGCGCCTGAAGCGGCTGCTGCGGCTGACGCCGAAACCTCGGATGCTTCTGCGGACCGGCCCGAGCAGGGCGCGCGCAAGCCCGTGCGCCGCGGAAGGCGCGGGGGCGCCAAACGCTCGCGACCGGCCGGCGACGACGCGACCGAGAAGCGGCCTTCGCAGCAGGTCGCAAACGAGGACGCCGCGTCGCAGCAGCCCGCTGCGACGGCGGATACCGATCAGGTTGCATCGAGCGCTTCCGCGTCGCGCCCTGCGTCCAATCCCGATCGGTTCGTTCGCCAGCTTGTCCGCGACGCCGGCGTTGAGGGGGTGGCGGTGTCCGAGCTGTCCAAGCGCGTTCGCGCCAAGTACCGCGATTTCAAGGTGCGGGACTTGGGCTATTCGCAGTTCCGGTCCTACGTCGCCGATCTGGACGACATCGAGATCGAGAAGAACGGCAAGGACTTCTTCGCGCGTCTGGCCGAGTAGGCGCGCGAGATCGGGGCGGCTTCCTCGGGCGTCCTTCTTGAATCCGGCTGAAAGCAGAAGGCCCCGCCTCCCAATTGAACGGGGAGGCGGGGCCTTCGTGGTTGCGCGGTGCAGTCGAAACGGGCGCTAGGCCATTTCGTTTTCGCTGAACTCATCGGCGCCGAAGGTGATCTCCTTGCCCTGCTTGCGCCACTGACGGTACTCGGCGGTGGCGGTGAACAGCACGTCGGAGGAGGAGTTGAGCGCGGTCTCGCAGGAGTCCTGCACCACGCCGATGATGAAGCCGATGCCCACGACCTGCATGGCAATGTCGTTGCTGATGCCGAACAGCGAGCATGCCAGCGGGATGAGCAGCAGCGATCCGCCGGCAACGCCCGAGGCGCCGCATGCGGAAACGGCGGACAGCACGCTCAGGATAACGGCGGTGGGCAGGTCGATGGAGATGCCCATGGTGTGAGCCGCCATCATGGCCATGACCGAGATGGTCACGGCAGCGCCCGCCATGTTGATGGTGGCGCCCAGGGGAATGGACACCGAATAGTTGTCCTTGTCCAGGCCGAGCTTGCGGCACAGCTCCATGTTGACCGGGATGTTCGCGGCCGAGCTGCGGGTGAAGAACGCCGTGAGGCCGCTGTCCTTCAGGCAGCGGAACACCAGCGGGTAGGGGTTCTGGCGGATGCCCCAGAACGCCATGAGGGGGTTCGTGACCAAGGCGATGAACAGCATGCAGCCCACCAGGACAAGCAGCAGCTGGCCGTACTCGGTGAAGATCTCCAGGCCGTTCGCGCTCACGGAGGTGTACACCAGGCCCAGGATGCCGAAGGGCGCAAGCGAGATGATCCAGCGCACAACCTGCGACACGGCGTCGGATATGCTGGTGAACACGTCTTTGGTGCCCTGGGTTGCCGCACGCAGCGCGATGCCCAGCAGCACGGCCCAGGTGAGGATGCCGATGTAGTTCGCGTTGATGAGCGCGTCAACCGGGTTGGACACGATGTTCGTGACAAGGGTTCCCAGCACTTCGCCCACGCCGGTGGGCGAGCTCTGGTCGACCGTAGGGGCCGAAAGCGTCAGCTCGACGGGGAACAGGAAGCTTGCGATCACGGCCACGAGCGCGGCGATGAACGTGCCGACCACGTACAGCACCACGACCGTTTTCATGGATCCGGCCGCTTTCGCGTTTGCGAGTGCGCTGATTACCAAGAAGAACACGAGGATGGGGGCAACGGCTTTCAAGGCGGATACGAACAGCGTGCCCAAGATCTCGAACACCTCGATGCCCGGCGCGAACACGCCGAGCGCGGCGCCGATGACAAGGCCTACCAAGATGCGTTTGATCAGGCTTATGGAGTTCCACGCCCGCCCGATCTTCTTAATCGTTTCCATCGTGAACGGATTCCTTTCCCCGGCGAACGGCTCAGCGCAACGCAGTCGCTCGCGTCCTATGTATGCACTTGGGGGGAGGGTGCCCAGGGCAGCCTCCCCCCAAGTGGTGCGGGCGAAAGGACTTGAACCTTCACGAGTTTCCCCACCAGAACCTAAATCTGGCGCGTCTGCCAATTCCGCCACGCCCGCACGACGTTGCGCGTGCAAGAACGCACGCCGAACATAATAGCAAAAAAGCGCACCGATGGAACCAGGGACTGCGGGGATGTTTTACGCGAGGAATCGTCCTAGGAGAAATCCAGTGATCACGCACAGCGCGGCGAAAAGGGCGGACAGGCCGATAAGCCGGGATTCCCGTTTGTGAGCGCGCTGCTTCTCCACCTCTTCTTGGTGCTTGGCGGGGAAGTAGGAGTAGCCGTCGGAGGTGATGCACACCACGGCGCCGCGACGCTCGTCGGTTTTGCGGGCCAGCGCGCCGCGCTCGAGAAGCTCCACTTGCAGATCGTCGTCGGGGCGGTAGGGGAACGCGCAGCGGTACACGAGGTCGCCGTTGACGGTGCACGTCGAGCGTTCGTAGTCGATCAGGCGCTCGAGCTCGCGTTCTTGCAAAAGGTTGAGATCGATGGTGGGCATGGGACCTCCGCTGCTGCGTTTAAGATTCGTTTCCCGATCATGATACCGTGACCCGTTCGGCAATGATAGCGTGAAACGCAACCGTAACCTTCGCCGGTCTTGACTGCCGGTCGAGGACGGCCGCAAGCGCTTTTCCCGCGAAACTGCGGCCGGCGCCGCCGTGCGCCGCGCCGCTTCATGCGCTTGCCCGCAAGCTTCGCAGGCGAATCTTGCGGACGCGTTGCGAACGGACGGTAGGTAGGTTCTTCGTGAACCTGTTTCAAGCGCTCTTCCTCAACGGCTCCATATATGCGATAATTCCGTCTCGGTGTGCTCGGTACGCGGTTTCGATCGATGAACGGCCGGTCGAGGGCGCCAGGGCAAGCACGCCGAAAGCCGCATAGGCGACATAAGAATGATGGAGGATAGTTACGTGGAAACAAAAGTTGAGGCATTGCAGGATAACCGCACGAAAGTGACCGTTACCGTTGATGCTAAGGATGTCGACGCCCGCATCAAGAAGACCTACAAGGACTTCGCCAACAAGTACAATTTCCCCGGATTCCGCAAGGGCAAGGCCCCGCGTCCGGTTATCGACAACGCTCTGGGCAAGGAAGCCGTCCGCGCGACGGTGACCGACGACGTGGTCAACGGTTCCTATCCTCTCGCCATCGACGATTGCGATCTGTACCCCATCGCCAAGCCTGAGTTCGAGGACACGGACCTGGTGGAGAGCGGCAAGGACTACACGTTCTCCTTCACGATCGCCGTCAAGCCCGAGTTCGAGCTGTCCGGCTACGAGCCGGTTGCCATCGAGCTTCCTGCCGAAGGCGTGACCGAGCAGGAGATCGACGATCAGGTCGAGGCTCTGTGCGAGCACTACTACACGTACGAGGATGCTGCCGCCGCCACGAAGGTGAAGGAAGACAGCTACATCGACCTGGCCATGAAGGCCACCGACGACAAGGGCGAGGACATTCCCTCCCTCACCACGGAGAACCGTCCCTACGGTCTGGGCGCGGGCCTGTTCCCGGCTGAGTTCGACGAGCAGCTGGTGGGCCTGAAGAAGGGTCAGACCGCAACGTTCACGCTCGACATGCCGGCCGACGCCCCCATCATGCTGTCCGCGCTGCAGGGCAAGACCGAGAAGATCAACTTCGAGGTCGAGGTCAAGGTCGTCAAGAAGAAGATCATGCCGGAAGTGAACGACGAGTGGGTCAAGGAGACGCTGGGCTTCGAGGGCGTGGAGGATCTGCGCACCCGCATCGCCGAGACCGTGACGCAGCAGAAGGCCGACCTCATGCCGCGCCTGAAGGAGAACGCATGCCTCAACGCGATCTCCGAGCGCCTCGAGGGCGAGGTTCCCGCAGGCATGGTCGAAGAGAACGAAGCAAGCCTGATCCAGGACTTCTTCCAGCAGATGCAGGCGCAGGGCATGACCTTCGACGTGTACCTTATGCAGCAGGGCCTTACGCCCGACCAGTTCAAGGCCGACGTGAAGCAGCAGGCTTCCGACATGGCCAAGCAGGATCTGGCGCTTGACGCATGGGCTCGCCATGCCGGCATGAGCGTTTCCGACGAGGAAGTTACCGACGAGTTCGTGAAGAGCGGCGTGGAGAACCCCGAGGCCCTGCAGGCCGAATGGCGCGCGAACGGCCAGCTGCACATGGTGCGCCAGGGCGTTCTGCGCACGAAGGCCGTCAAGGACCTTATGGACACCGCCGTGGTGACCGAGCTCGACCTGTCCAAGAAGGACGAGGGCAAGAAGCCGGCCAAGAAGGCTGCCGCCAAGAAGAAGGCTGCGCCGAAGAAGGCCGCCGAAAAGAAGGAAGAGGCCGTCGAGGTCAAGGCTGACGACGCCGAATAACATCGCACGTGCCTCGGCCCGTCCGTATTGCGCGCTTTTTGCGTGCACATCGGGCGGGCCGAGGTGACGATACGGTACCCTAGCCTTGCACCACGATACGGCACGTGCATACAGCACTATCTGCAAGCAGGGCCGCCGAGCGGCCGTAAGAGATAAGCGAGGCATACGCAATGAGCATCATCACCCCTAAATCAGCGCTGATTCCCTACGTCATCGAGCAGTCGCCGCGCGGCGAGCGCAGCTACGACATCTACTCTCGCCTGCTCAACGAGCGCATCATCTTTTTGGGAGAGGCCATCGACGACAACGTGGCGAACTCCGTGGTTGCGCAGCTGCTGCATCTTGAGAGCGCCGATCCCGACAAGGACATCTCCTTGTACATCAACTCTCCCGGTGGTTCCGTGACGGCTGGCCTGGCCATTCTGGACACGATGGACTTCATCAAGTGCGATGTGTCCACCATCTGCCTGGGCGAGTGCGCTTCCATGGGCGCCGTGCTGCTGTCCAACGGCGCGAAGGGCAAGCGTCTGTGCCTGCCGAACTCCATGGTGCTCATCCACCAGCCGTCCGGTGGCGCGCAGGGCCAGCAGACCGAGATCGCCATCGTTGCGGACTTCATGCTGAAAACCCGCAACCGCCTGAACAAGATCTTGGCGGACAACACGGGCCAAACGCTCGAAACCATCCAGAAGGACACGGAGCGCGACAACTACATGACGGCGGAAGAGGCGGTTGCATACGGTCTGGTCGACCGCATCACCACGTCGCGCGCCGCGGTTCCCGGCTCCAACGAGTAGAGAAGCGAACAGGATACATGAACGACAGACGCGACGACGAATTCGACGGTCGGAGTCCCGAAGACATTGCATGCGCCTTCTGCGGCAAACGCCCGCACCAGGTGGCTGCGATGATCTCGGGCCCGAACGGCATTTACATTTGCGATGAGTGCATTTCCGTGTGCGCCGACGCCATGATGCGCGACTTGGGCTTGACGGTTCCCGGCTTCGAGGCCGAGGGATCGGAGCCGGCGTCCCGAGCGGCGTCGGGACGCCATGCCCGCGTAGGCGCGCCGGGCGAGCCCGTCGCGGCTGAGCCCGCGCCCGAGGACGTGCTGGCCGACCTGCCGACCCCGCATCAGCTGTACGCCGAGCTTTCGGAGCATGTGGTGGGACAGGAGCAGGCGAAGCGCGCCTTGTCCGTGGCGGTGTACAACCACTACAAGCGCATCAGCCTGGGCGCCGACGCCGAAGACGGCGATGTCGAGCTTGCAAAGAGCAACATCATGCTTCTGGGCCCCACCGGCTCGGGTAAGACGCTGTTGGCGCAGACGCTGGCCCGCACGCTGCGGGTGCCGTTCGCCATCGCGGACGCCACTACGCTGACCGAGGCCGGCTACGTGGGCGAGGATGTTGAGAACATCCTGCTCAAGCTCATCACCTCGGCGGACTTCGACATTCCGCGCGCCGAGATCGGCATCATCTACATCGACGAGATCGACAAGGTGGCGCGCAAGGCCGAGAACCTGTCCATCACGCGCGACGTGTCGGGCGAGGGCGTGCAGCAGGCGCTGTTGAAGATCGTGGAGGGCACGGAGGCGAGCGTTCCGCCGCAGGGCGGCCGCAAGCATCCTCAGCAGGAGCTCATCCACATCGACACCACGAACATCCTGTTCATCCTGGGCGGCGCGTTCGTCGGCCTGGCCGACATCATCGCCGAGCGCGTGGGCAAGAAGGGCCTGGGCTTCAACGCCGAGCTGCCCGAGAGCAAGAAGAAGGCCGAAGCCGAGCTTTTGGCTCAGGTGCTGCCCGAAGACCTGAACAAGTACGGCATGATCCCCGAGTTCGTGGGACGCATTCCGGTGGTCACGTCGCTTTCGGAGCTTTCCGAGGAAGATCTCGTGCGCATTCTGACCGAGCCGAAGAACGCTCTGGTGAAGCAGTACACGAAGATGTTCGATTTCGAGGAGTCGGAGCTGACGTTCGAGCCCGAGGCCCTGCGCGCTATTGCGCACGAGGCCGTCGAGCACGGCACGGGCGCGCGCGGCTTGCGTTCGATCTGCGAGCGCGTGCTGCAGGACGTGATGTACGATCTTCCCGAGCAGGACGGGCTTTCCCGCGTGACCATCCAGGCCACGGACATTACAGGGGAGACGAAGCCCCAGATCGAGGCGGTCGAGGACGCGGAGCAGCTGCAGAGCGCTTAGCGCCGGACGGTATAGGTAGGTACGAGCGGGCGGATCGCGAATGGGCGGCGCGCCCGCTTTCGGTTTGAGAGACGCGAGGATGAGGGAGCCGACATGGCTGATAACGGAAAGAAGATCGACTACGATTTCGCCGCGCACGAGCGCCCGCTGTTCGAGGCGTGGAAAGATGCCGGCTACTTTCAGCGCGGCGAAGGCTTCGGCGCCAAGAAGGGCCAGCCGTACACCATCGTGATTCCGCCGCCGAACATCACGGGCGTGCTGCACATGGGCCATGCGCTGAACGATACCATCCAGGACACCTGCATTCGCCGCGCGCGCATGCAGGGACGGCCCACGCGTTGGATCCTGGGAACCGACCATGCGGGCATCTCCACGCAGACCAAGGTGGACAAGAAGCTTGCCGACCAGGGCATCAGCCGTTTGGAGATCGGGCGCGAGGCGTTCATCGAAGCGTGCTACGACTGGTACAAAGAGTACGGCACCACCATTGTGAACCAGGTCAAGGGCATGGGCTGCTCGTGCGATTACGACGACGAGCACTTCACGCTGGAGCCGGGCTACGTGAAGGCCGTGCGCAAGCTGTTCGTGGATTGGTACAACGACGACTTGATCTACAAGGGCAAGCGCATCGTGAACTGGTGCCCGCACTGCACCACGGCCATCGCCGACGACGAGGCCGAGTACGTGGACGAAGCGGGTCATCTGTGGTACCTGCGCTATCCTTTGACGCAGCCTGAAGGCGATCTGGAGTACCTGGTGGTGGCCACGTCCCGCCCCGAGACCATGCTGGGCGACACCGGCGTTGCGGTGAATCCGAAGGACGAGCGCTTCGCCCATCTGGTGGGCAAGACGGTGACGCTGCCGCTCGTGGGTCGCGAGATTCCCATCTTCGCCGACTGGCACGTGGACATGGAGTTCGGCACGGGCTGCGTGAAGACTACGCCTTCGCACGACCCGAACGACTGGGCCATGGGCGAGCGCAACGGTCTTGAGCGCATCAACATCTTCGACGAGACGGCTCACGTGGTTGAAGGCTACGGCCAGTTCAGCGGCATGGATCGCGACGAGGCTCGCGAGGCTATCGTGGCCGCGTTCGAGGATCTGGGCCTGCTTGAGAAGGTGGAGGACCACGACCATTCCGTCATGACCTGCTACCGCTGCCACACGAAGCTGGAGCCGTGGGAGTCCGAGCAGTGGTTCGTGGCCGTCGACGGCCTCAAGAAAGACGCGGCGCGCGTGGTGGAGGACGGTTCCATCCAGTTCCATCCCGAACGCTGGAAGCAAGTGTACTTGGATTGGCTGGCCAACCTCAAGGACTGGTGCATTTCGCGTCAGCTGTGGTGGGGCCACCGCATTCCCATGTTCTACTGCGACGCGTGCGGCTGGGAAGGCGCATCGGTCGAGGACGTGGACGTATGCCCCGTGTGCGGCGCGCCTGTGCGTCAGGACGAGGACGTGCTGGACACGTGGTTCAGCTCGCAGCTGTGGCCCTTCGCCACGATGGGCTGGACCGAAGAGGGCATGGACGCTCCGGAGATGAAGGCTGCGTACCCGACGCAGGTGCTGTCCACGGCGCGCGACATCATGGGCTTGTGGGTGGCGCGCATGGTGATGGCCTCGATGTACTGCTGCGACGAGATTCCGTTCGAGCACGTCATCATCCATCCGACCGTCATGGCCGCCGACGGCAAGCCTATGTCGAAGAGCCGCGGCAACGGCGTGGATCCGCTGCGCCTGATGGAGGATTACGGTGCTGACGGCATGCGCTTCGGCCTGCTTATGCAGGTGACGGGTGCTCAGGACCTCAAGTTCAACGAGGCGAAGCTGGAAAGCAGCCGCAACTTTGCGAACAAGATCCGCAACGCCGCCCGCTTCGTGCAGATGAACCTGGACGATTACGTACCCGGTGCTCCCGATCCCGTGACGCCGGTCGACCGCTGGATATTCTCGCGTTTGGCCGGTTTGGTGGCGCGTCTCGACAAGGCGTACGGCGCTTTCGAGTTCGGCGAGATCACGCGCGAGCTGTACTCGTTTTTCTGGAACGAGTTCTGCGACTGGTACATCGAGTTCTCGAAGGCGCGCCTGAACGGATCGCCCGAGGATCGCGCGGCCTGCCAGCGCAACTTGGTGTTCGTGCTTGACCAGGCGCTGCGTCTGCTGCATCCTATCATGCCGTTCGTGACCGAGGAGATTTACCAGCAGCTGCCAATCGATCGGAGCGAGGCTCCGTACCTTATCGGCGCAGCTTGGCCCGATGCGGAGGCGCTTGCGCAGTACATGGACGCCGACGCCGAGCGCGCCATCCAGATGGTGACGGAAACGGTTTCGGCCATTCGCTCCACGCGCGCCCGCTACGGCATTTCTCCGAAGACCGAGCTTGCCGTGGTCGTGAAGGCGGGGGAGGCCGACGTGGCTTTGCTGGAGGCTCAGCGCGGTTTGATCGAGGGCATGGGCACCACCGCTTCGCTGGAAATCGCAGCCGATGCGAGCAAGCCGGCTGAGTCGAGCGTGACGCTGGCGCCGGGCCTTGAGGTGTACATCGTGTTGTCGGGTCTGGTGGACTTCGGCGCCGAGCGCGAGCGTCTGGAGAAGGAGCGAGCCAAGCTGGCTGCCGATGCCGCCAAGCTGGACAAGAAGCTGTCGAATCCGGGCTTCTTGGCGAAGGCCGCTCCTGAGATCGTGGAGAAGGACCGTGCCAAGCATGCCGAGATGACCGACAAGCTGGCTCGCGTGGAGGCGCAGCTGGCCGAGCTGGGATAAGCGTTCTCGGTGTAAGCTCGATATTGTGCAATTGGGCCGCCCTGCTTGTGCAGGGCGGCTTTTTTGGCGATGAGGCCTCGCGTGTTTTGGACGATGTTGCCCGAACCGTGCATTGATGGCATTGACGGCGGTGCGGGCATCGTGGATTCGCCTGTTCGATGCTTGAGTTTACGGTTAGCTTTCACGTATACTACATGGCGAGCCGCAGGGAGCTGCTAACTCCCCACGGCTCTCGAATCGCTTCGGCGGTTTGGTTTTTTCTTAGGGCTCCCTATCCTTTCGGACTGGGAGCTTCTCTATTATTACCGCGACGAGCGCGATAACGCTGGAGATCAGCTCGACGCCTGGTGATCCGTCCTTCCATGATATCGGCTCGGCCTAGCGCGGATCCAACGCGCATCCAGCGACCGCAGCCGGATTCGCTCCGTGCCCAGGGCGTTGTCATCCCGATTGCAAACTTCACGTTGGATCAAGTCCATTGACGGTGGCGGAACTTGTTTTAACGTGCTGCTTTGTAAGCCTGTCGTTTTCCTAGATACTCTGCCTGGATTTCTGGCGTATGCGGCGTTGCGCTTCGCCTACCTGTTCATGGGCAGGGCGATCGTGCGAAGCGTTGTCGTGCGGCTCAGATCCGTCTTGCTCAAGCGCGGTTCGCGATCTTCTCTCCATACATCTCCTCTAGCGACATGAAGACGGCGTCCCGGTTTGCCTTCAGGACGGCCTTTGAAACCGGGTGCTTTGCGAACACGTAGAGGTTGTCGGCGACGTATCCTTTCACGAGCGTCCGCTTGCCGTGCAGATCGTTCACTACGTCGGAGGCGTTGAACTCCTCACGGTACTTGCATTCTCCGATGAGCAGCGTCTTGCCAATCCTATCCGCTGCCAACACGTCGATGTCGGTTTGCGACTTGGTGGCAGGGTTCGCTCCCCACCAAGATCCAATCGTCGTCGCCGGGATGGGCAGCTTCCCCTCCTGGGCTTGCATCACGAGCCATTCCAGGCACAGGCGCTCGAATCGGCGTCCCAGGTATTCGTTTAGCTGGGCATCGGGCAAGGTTGCCGCGATGACTTTGCCCAAACCGCTTTCGATGTCCGACGCATAGGGCATGACGAAACGGAACCAGAAGTCGTAGCAGGCATCCCTCATGCGGTAGATGCCGCGCTTGCTGGTGTCCGGGTTCTCGCCGAAGGGCACGGCGCGCTCGATAATGCCCAGGTTCGTCAGCGTTTTGAGATAACGGGGCAAGCTGGTAGGCGCGATGCCGGTTCTGTCGGCGATCTCGTTCTGCTTGTTCGCGCCGCCGGCGATGGCGCGCAGTATGGAGTTGTAGAGCGCAGGCTCCGACAACTCCTGCCTTAGAAGGCCCATGGGCTCGTCGTACAGAAAGCCCGAGGGGTCGAAGTAAAGCCTCGTCAGGTTCTCTCGAAAGCCAAGCGCGACGTCTATCTGGGATAGGTAGTACGGCACGCCGCCGAAACATCCGTAGTAGCGGAACGCCTCCTGCTCATCCAAGCCCGGCAGCATTTTCCCGGCATCCAGGTATCCGAGGGGCTCGATGCGCATCTGGGCGGTGCGCCTGCCGTAAAGGGGGCTGTTGCGCCCCAGCACCTTGCTTTCCATGAAGCCTTGGTTGCTGCCGCATAGGATCATGAACATCCCGGTGCTCGCAAGTTTATGGTCGATGGCGATTTGCAGCGTCGACGGCAGTGCCCCGTTTCTCTGCGCGGCGTAAGGGAACTCGTCGAATACGAAGACGAAGGGTTCTTCGGCGGCGCGTTCCGCCAGGAAGTCGAAAGCGTCCGCCCAGGATGGGAAAGTACCGGAAACGCCTGGCAGGTGGAAGAATTCCTGGATCTTCCTCGTGAAGTCGGCGAGGTTGTTCCGGTCGCTTTGCTCGAGGGCTGTGAAATAAAGCGTGCGCTTGCCTTTGGCGAATTCGGTAGTCAAGGTTGTTTTGCCTACGCGTCGGCGACCGTAGAGCACCACCATTTGGAATCCGCCTTTGGCGTATAGCTCCCCAAGCTTGCTCATTTCGTTTTCGCGTCCGACGAACATGATGCCTCCAATAATATGCATTGATGAATTATGCACCCGTGCATTATTTTATAACATATAGCTTCGAAGGGAGTGGGCCACGCGAGGTCGCCATGGGATCGACACGCTATCGTAATGCGTCGGTGGCGTGTCTCGTGATAGCAAGGGCGATCTGGTCGAATCGCATCGAGGGGCGCCAAGGTGATGCGGGAGCCGTGGATTCGCCCGCTTAACGGTTGAGCCGGCGTTTGCTTTTCGCGTATAATATGTTGCGAGCCGCAGGGAGCTGCTAACTCCCCACGGCTCTCGAATCGCTTCGGCGGTTTGGCTTTTTCTTAGGGCTCCCTATCCTTTCGGACTGGGAGCTTCTCTATTATTACCGCGACGAGCGCGATAACGCTGGAGATCAGCTCGACGGCCGCCGTAATCAAAGCCAAATCGGTCATGGCGTCCACCTCCTCCCGTTTTTCCCTTCGTCGGGGGCATGGGTGGAAAGGGGCGTGGAGCCTCGCCGCCTGGTGATCCGTCCCTCTATGATAACGTCCCGGCCTAGCGTGCAGATGACGTGCGTCCAGCGCGGAGCTCGCGCGTTTCTTCGCGGTTCCGGCGCGGATCTTGCATGGATCTAGCGCGGGCCTTGCATGGATCTAGCGAGAATCTAGCACGGATCCAACGTGGAGCTTGCATGCATCCAGCGGGGATCCAGCGCGGCGGTTGCGCTGCCGCTCCGACGGAGCCCTCCGGGGGGGGGGTCAGACCGCGATCTTTCGTTGTCCGGCGTAGGTGCTTTGGAGCGGGTCGTTATATGCCTATATGCCGCTCGTCTAACATTTAACGTTTTTCGTTACCTGCTTGTTGTATTTATACAACAAGTCGCTATAATCTTAACGGTGATAAGCGAACATTGATTTGAGGGCTACCTTGGCTATCCGTTTGGATCGATCTGGGGAATGCCTTCGAAGAACTCAGATAGAGTCATATCGAAGCCGTTTGCGATCTTCGCAAGGTTTTGCAAGGTGACATTGCGCTGACCAACTTCTATCGATGCCAGGTACGTGCGATCCATGCCTATTTTATTGGCAAATCGCTCTTGGCTGACATCGCAGGCAGCGCGAAGGTCCTTGATCCGTAACCCGACTTTTATTTGAAGAGTATTTCGCATTATCGCAGCGTATCGTGGGTGTTGTATAGATAACAACGGACTATATACAACATTGTACGAAACGTAAGGAGAGCGATGGGCAATTGATGCCCATTTACTTTCGAAATAGTTGTTGTATATAAGCAACAACCAAAGCATCTGGAAGGATGCGTACATATCTTTTGATGGCGCAATCGTCGCTAAGCGCGTTTCGCTGATCGAAAAGAGGATGAATAGCTGCACGGGCCTTTTCGGTCGATCGTCGAAAGTCGACAGTGCGCAGCTATTCATCCTCTTTTCTTTTGGCGAAATTCGGTGCGAGCGTGGCGGGAAAGGGGAGCAGCATGTGGTACGTGGCGCAAGTGCAAGCAGGACGCGAGTCGTCGACGCTTGAGATGTGCAAAAAACTGGTGCGCCCATCCGCCATGGAGGATTGCTTCATGCCCGAGTACGAGGTGCTGTGGAAGATACGCGGGGAGTGGCGCCTGGTGAAGCGCTTGCTGTTCCCGGGGTACCTGTTTTTCGTGACTGGCGATGTGGATGAGCTGCATAAGGACCTGCTGGGCGTTCCCATGCCTATTAAGTTGCTGGGCAATGAGGAGAACTCGTTCTTTCCGCTGACAGACAAAGAGCGTGATTGGTTCCTGTCGTTCATGGACGGCGCTCATGTGGTGCGCATGAGCGAGGGCTATATCGCAGGAGACAAGATTACCGTCACGCGCGGTCCGCTCATGGGCTTTGAAGGCGACATTCGCAAGATCGACCGCCACAAGCGCCGTGCCTACATCGACGTGACGCTGTTCGGTCGTACCGTTCCCGCCAGCGTGGGACTTGAGATTGTGAGGAAGTCCGCATGAGCGAAATCGTCCGACGGGGGGGGGTGCTGACCGCTTGGGTCGCATTATGGATGGCGCTACGCTTTCGGACGAATGCTCGCTTGACCCGGACGAAGTAGGATTCGCTGCAGATGGAGCCGTTCTTTCCGGTACGGAACAGCGCGTAGCGTTCGTCAACAAGCATGAGTTCGAAGTGGGCAGCGCCGAATTCGAACAGGCGTGTCGTGAGAAGGACGCGCGATCAGTGGGGTATCGATGCGTCAAGCGCTTGGTTGATGTCGCGGTGAGCCTGGTGGTCGTGGCCTTTCTCGTGCTGCTCTGGCCTCTTGTCCTGATGGTTCTGGCGGCGGCAGCGGTCTCAGCCCATGCAAATCCGGTGTACGTGCAGAAGCGCGTCGGGCAGTACGGTCGGACGCTCAACATATTGAAGCTTCGCACCATGGTGGGCGATAGCGACGATGTCGAAAAATATCTCGACGGCAATCAGTTGGAGCAATGGCGCAAAGAGCGCAAGGTCGAGAACGATCCCCGCATCACGAAGGTGGGAGCGTTCCTGCGCAAGACCAGCCTTGACGAGATCCCCCAATTCATCAACGTGCTGCTGGGCCATATGAGCATCATCGGACCCCGTCCTGTCTCGATGGAAGAAATTGCGTGGTACGGGGAAGACAAGATGCTCGCGTTGTCCTGTCCTCAGGGAATCACGGGGTGGTGGCAGATAACGGATCGAAATGATGCCGTTTGGGACGATGGCAGTCGTCAGGAAGCGGAGCTGTACTACGTGCGACATGCGAGTTTGAAGTTGGATGCGGCCATTTTCATCGGCACCTTCAAATCGATTACCGAGAAGACGGGAAGGTAGCCTTGTCTGGGGAACGAAATTCTCCCGCGTTCGAGCGGGCGTGTGAGGGCGGCGCTTTGGCCATCGTGCAGGGAACGGTGTTGGAGATGGCCGTTTGCCTTGACGCGATATGCCGCAAGCACGATCTGCGCTACAGCCTTGCTTTCGGATCGCTGATCGGGGCGGTGCGGCACAAAGGGTTCATACCGTGGGACGACGATATCGATGTGCTCATGTTTCGCGATGACCTCGATCGCTTCCTTCGAATCGCTCCTGACGAATTGCCCGATTATTACGAGATTCAGCACTTTTCGTTGGGAAATACGCGACGCTATGTGACGCGAATCGTGGACAACCGCACCCTCATGCGGCTCGATTCGTATGGCGAGCGGAACGATCTTGCCATCTGGCTGGACATTTTCGTCCTCGACGGCATTCCCGACGGGCGTTTCGGTCGCGGCCTTCAGTACCTCCGCATCCTGTGGCATAAGGCGATGTGCGCCTTCGCCTCTTTCGAGGAGACGGTCAACCGATCAAGGCCTGGGCGGTCGTGGTGGCAGCAGGCCATCATCGAATTCTGCTCGATCACCCATTTTGGCAGTTGGATGGATGTTGGTGAGCGCTTGAAGAAATACGACGCTGCTCTCAGGCACTACCGGTGCGCTGAGGGCGAGGCGTGCTTCTGCGGTGTGGGAACGTACTCCGGAGAACGTCAAACGTGGCCTCGAGCTTCTCTTGAGGATCTTGTCGAATACGAATTCGAATCTGCGGTGCTCATGGGGCCGCGTGACTACGATTCGGTGCTTTCTGCAACGTACGGTGACTACATGGCTCCCCCTTCGGAAGGGCATCGGGCTGTCCATAACGTGCAAGTGGTCAAGCATCCGGTGTTCGGTGGCAACGGTGACGAAGAGGATGGAGTGAGTGTTGTCGGCTAAGATGGCGCAGGGAGCGAGAAGCGTGGAGCGCGTATGCGTGGTAGGAAGCGGAACCTGGGGTATCGCGCTTGCCCGGCTCATGGCTTTGCAAGGACACGAGGTTGAGGTGTGGTCCGAAAACGAGAAGAAGTCGGTGCAGTTGGACCGTGAACGGTCGCTGCCCCAGCTTTCCGGTGTGCGCATACCCGAGAGCGTGCGATTCACGGACGATCTCGAGCGTGCCTGCAAAGAGGCGACGGTCATCGTGTGCGCGACGGCGTCTCAATTCGTTCGGGGCATCGCGAAGACGATTGCCCGCGTGGCGGACCCCACTCAGATCATCGTCTGCGCGACGAAGGGAATAGAGGCGGATACCCTCTTCTCTATGACCGCAGTGATCGAGGATGAGTTGACGAAGGCGGGCTCTCCGTGCAATGCGCTTGTCGCCTTCTCCGGCCCTACGCACGCCGAGGAGGTTGCACGCGACATGCCGTCGGCTATTGTCGCGGCGAGCGCCCATCGCGCAGCTGCGCTTCGCGTGCAAAAGGCATTTTCCAACGAGGTCTTTCGCGTCTATGCCGGTTCGGATGTCAAAGGGGTCGAGCTTTGCGGGGCGCTCAAGAACGTGGTTGCACTGGCATCCGGTATGGCTGCGGGTTTGGGGTACGGGGATAACTCGCGTGCTGCGCTCATTGCGCGCGGCATCGCCGAGATGACCCGCCTCGGCGTCGCAGCGGGGTGCGTCGCGGAGACCTTTAGCGGCTTGGCCGGAGTGGGGGACCTGGTGGTTACCGCTTCGAGCGTGCATAGTAGGAATTACCGGGCCGGCTTTCTCATTGCTGGCGGCATGTCTGTCGAGCAAGCGGTCGCCGAGGTGGGCATGGTCGTCGAGGGCTTGAACGCGCTTCCTGCCGCTGTGCAGCTGTCCGCTCGCTACGGTGTGGACATGCCGATCGTCGATGCTGTGCAAGCAGTCGTCAGCGGATGCGCGCGTCCTCAGAACGTGGTCGGAGCGCTCATGACGCGCAAGCTTACCTGCGAGGCGTACGGGCGCAAGCAGAGAACGGTGATGACGTACGGAACGTTCGATCTTCTACATTACGGTCATATCAACTTGCTTCGTCGTGCTCGCGCGCTGGGCGATCGTTTGATCGTGGCGATATCGACCGATGAATTCAACTGGAACGAGAAGAAGAAACGCTGCTATTTCAGCTATGAGCAGCGCAGGACCATGGTCGAAGCGGTCGGCTACGTCGACGAGGTGGTGCCGGAGTCGAGCTGGGACCAGAAGCGCCGCGATATGCATGCCTACGACGTCGATGTGTTCGCCATGGGGGACGATTGGGCGGGACGGTTCGATTTCCTGAAAGAGGAAGGCGTGGACGTAGTCTATCTTCCTCGAACGCCTGAGATATCCACGACGCAGATAAAAACGGACATGTCAAAGGGGAGCGAGAAGTGAGTCCCGTCGAAGATTTTCCCGTTGACGTTGTCGTTACCTGGGTTGACGGATCGGATGAGGGTTGGGCGGCGGAGCGCGCTCGCTACGAGCGGAGCGATTCGTCGATTGCAGATGATTGGGCGAAAGGAGCCATCCGGTTTCGCGATTGGAATACGCTGTGCTACTGGTTCAGGGGGATCGAACAGAACATGCCCTGGGTGCGCTACGTGCATTTTGTCACGTACGGGCATGTTCCGTCCTGGCTGGACGAACGCAATCCGCACCTGCGTATCGTACGACATGAGGATTTCATCCCGAGTCGGTATCTCCCCACGTTCAACTCCCATACGATAGAGCTCAATTTCCATCGTATTCCGGAGCTTGCCGAGCACTTCGTTTACTTTAACGACGATGTGTACGCGCTGCGCCCTCTTGCGAAGAGCGACCTGTTCAAACGAGGCCTCCCGTGCGACTTCGCCGCCTTGAACGCCCCTTCTCGCGATCGGCACAACAAGTTGCTGATGGAGGTGAACAACGTTGCTGTAATCAACCGCCATTTCCGGAAAAACAAGGTGCTGCGGGATCACTTCTTCAAATGGTTCAATCCGAAATACGGTGCAAAGATGCTGAGGACGCTCTGCCTTCTGCCGTGGCCGAGGTTCACCGGATTTATCGAGCAGCATACGGTTCAGACCTTCCTCAAGAGCACGTTCGAGACGTTGTGGAGCGAGGAATATGACGAGCTCGACGCGACATGCTTGACGAAATTCCGCGCGTACGAGAACGTGACGCCCTGGCTTATCCGCGATTGGCAGTTGGTCTCGGGCTCGTTTGCGCCGAGCGATCTGCGCGGCAGGCGCTATTTCAAGCAGTCCATTGACGCCGATATGCTTGCGCAGGTTTTCGGCGGTCAGTACTCCGTCGTATGCATAAACGACGTCGCGACAGCCGAGACTTTTCTTTCGGAGCGGGAGGCGCTTGTGGCTGCTTTCGACGGGCTGTTCCCGAATAAGTCTTCTTTTGAGCGATAAGCCGAGGATGGAGCAGGAGCCACAATGACAGAACATCTGGCAAATCGGGGCGTCGTGGCAACACTGACGTTCCACGAAGCGGTTAACTACGGTGCCGTATTGCAGTCATATGCGCTGCAGCAAGCAGTGCTGAAAACAGGCGTTGAAACAGTGCTGTTGAACTATTCGTGTGACGCGATACAAGCGTCTCATTACTCTGCGGGCAAGGGGATCAAGTCTAAGATAGGCTGGTATGCGCGGTCCCGCTTTCGCAACGTTAAGCATGCGAAATTTGCTGATTTCAGGGCAAATCGTCTCGTTCTGACGGAGCCTGTTCGAAAGAACGAACTCCGCGCGTATAGCGATCGGTTCCGCTTGGTCATTGTGGGGAGCGATCAAGTTTGGAATCCTGCAATCACCGATGGCGATACCTCGTACTTTCTCGATTTTATCGACGATCCGGAACGAAAGGCATCCTATGCCGCCAGTTTGGGGGTCAGAAGCTGGCCCGAGTCGTTTCGGTCTGCCGGAACTCGTCTTGTTCGGGATTTTTCCTTTGTGAGCGTCCGAGAGCAAGGTGCGGCCACGTACCTTCGAAGCGCAGCAGGCGTGGATCCGTGCGTTGTGTGCGATCCGGTCATGCTGCTGTCGAGGGAAGAGTGGGAGCGCATGGCGATTGACCCGCGGCATGCTCGTCCGTATCTTCTGGTATTCGGACTGGGGCGAGTGGATGCGGATTGCTTGCAATGGGCGCGGCGCATTGCCGACCAGCTAGGCGTTGACGTGGTCGTGCTTCATAACGGCGCGTTCGCGTTGAGCGGCGTCACGAACGTGCGGGATGCGGGTCCTGAAGAATTTCTCGGCTGGATCAAGCAGGCTAATTTGATCATCACGAATTCGTTTCACGGAAGCTGCTTCTCCATCTTGTTGGAGAAGCAGTTCTACTGGTTTAGGAGCGCGCAATGCAGTGACGCGCTGAAGACGAGAGAAAGCAGGTTGGAGGATCTTCTTGATGCGTTCGACCTGCGCAGCCGCCAAGTGTCTTCAGGGGATGCGCTTGCGGGTCCCATCGACTACGAACGCGTGACGGGCCGTCTTGAGGAATACCGGCGCGCATCCCTCGATTTCTTGAGAAGGATGCTTCGCTCGTGACAACCGAAACCCAACGTGACGCGCCGGTTACCCTGGCGTTGGTTCTGCTGCTGGCCCCGCCGTTTTTCTGTCAGACCTTGATGAAGTCGACGGCCGTGCAGTGCCTATCGATCTGCCTTGCCGTCGCGTGCTTGACCTTCCGGGTTGCGCGGGGGAGATGCAGGCTTTCGATTCCGAAGCCCCTCATTGCCTTCATTGGGTTCTTCGTTCTGGCGGTGCTGAACAAGAACGTGGATATCGTCACGGGAAGCGGGTTGGCCTGGTTCGCTTTGTTCGGCATGTCCCTCGTAGCGGTCGTGCTTTTGGTCTCGCTGCCGCACGCCGGATGGATTCGCACGGCACTCGTTCTGATAGCGGCGTTTTCCGCATTTCACGCGCTTGTCACGATTGCGACCTGGATGGTTCCCGACCTGTATGATCGATTTATCTACCCGCAGTTTTTTAGCGATAGGCTGACCATCACCGGTCGTGGCTATCGATCGGGGTTCACGGCTCACTACTCGACGAACGGAATCTATCTTGCCCTCGGGGCGTTGGCTTCGTATGCCCTCACAATGGAACATAAGAAAAAGGCGCCTTACCTTGCCCTGCTCGTCTTGATTCTGTTCGCGCTGCTGCTCACGGCGAAACGCGCGCATTTGGCGTTCGGCATCGCGTCGATAGCGGTTTCCTTCGTGGCGATGCGCGGTACGGGGGGAATCGGGAAGCTTGCCGTGGTGGGTGCCGCCGGCGTTCTCGCCTTGTTCGCCGTTTCCTTTATCGCACCCGATGTGCTGTTCGTATTCGATCGGTTTTCCGACGCGATGGAAGACGACACCATGAACGGGCGAACCCCGTTTTACGAGCTCTGCATGTCCATGTGGGGCGATGACCTGCTTTTGGGCAATGGATGGGGCTCTTACACCCAAGCATTCAACGCGAGCTTGCTGAGCTGGTCGTTTTTAGCGCGCGGATTCGAGACGATGAATGCGCACAACGTGTACCTGCAGGTGCTTGCCGAAGAGGGCGTCGTCGGCTTCGGCCTGCTGCTGGCGGCTGCGGTGGGGCTGTTTGCCGCGAGCATGAAACTTGCGAAAGACAGAGAGGCGTTTCGCGGCCATGCTTCGGACGCGTCTATCGAAGGGGCGTTGTCGGGATCGTTGGCCATACAGGCGTTCTTTATCATGTACTGCCTGACCGGCAACCCCTTATACGATATGCAGGTGTACATTCCCTATCTGGTGGCGTGCGGCATGTCGTTGTGGGTGTATCGCAGGCGGTGCTCGGGGCATGCGGGACGGAGCGAGTCGTGCTGAGTCGCTCGAAATCGTTCTTCGGCAATGCCTTTTGGTCGTTTGCCTTGCAGATGGTGAACATCCTCGTCGCCTTTATCGTGCCCCGCGTGGTGATTTCTTGCTACGGCTCGGACGTGAACGGTCTGGTCACTTCGTTGACGCAGTTCGTATCGTATATAAGCCTGGTGGAGGCGGGCATATCGGGGGCTGCCGTGTTCGCGCTGTACAAGCCGCTTGCATCCAAGGACTACGGAGCTGTGAGCGTGGTCGTTTCGGCGGCGAAGCGGTTCTACTATCGATCAGGCTGGATATTCGTGGCCCTTATCGCGGTGCTCGCTTTCGTGTATCCCGTTTTCGTCGACTGCGGCTCCATGGGCAACATCCAAGTTGTCTTGCTGGTGGTTTCGTTGGGCTCGATGGGAGTACTTGATTTTTTCACCTTGGCGAAATATCGCGTGTTGCTCACCGCCTCGCAGCGCAACTGGGTTATTCAGATAGCCACTATTCTGTACAAGGTGCTCTATGCGTGCGTGATTGCGGTGCTTGCTTTTCTTGGCTTCTCGGTGGAAATCGTATACATCGTGGCCATTGCTCCGGTGATTATTCGCTCGGTGATCCTGTCCCTGTACGCCAAATCGAAATTCAAACAGGTGGATTTCTCTGCCGACGACAAGGGGTACCGGCTTGACCAAAGATGGAATGCGTTTTACCTGCAAGTGCTCGGTGCGGTTCAAAGCGGGGCTCCGGTTATCGTTGCGACCTTCGTGCTGCAAGACCTTGCCCTTGTCAGCGTGTTTTCGATCTATCTTCTGGTGGCGAATGGGATTCAAAGCGTGTGCATGTCGTTCATCAACGGTACGCAGGCCTCGTTCGGCGACGTGATCGCCCGGGGGCAGACGGAGACGCTTCAGCGTACGTTCAAAGAGCTGCAAACCATATCGTACACATGCAACGCCCTCATATGCGGCGTCGCTCTCGCGTTGATCAACCCTTTTGTTGGACTTTATACCTCGGGAATCACGGAATTGAACTACGTCTATCCCGCTGTCGGGTTTCTCGCGGTTCTGAACGTGTTTCTCTACCATCTCAAAACCCCTCAAGGATTGCTCGTCGTTGCTTCGGGGATGTATCGAGAGACGCGCATGCAAACGACCATCCAGACGCTCACATTGCTGAGCGGTTCGGTTGTCGGAGGTCTGGTCGCCGGGATGCCGGGAATACTGGTCGGGTGCTGCCTGTCGAATCTGTATCGCGACCTGGATCTGCTGGTGTTCATACCCAAGGTGCTGACGAAAACCCCGATACGCGATACGGCAAAGCGCATGCTCGTGAGCGTCGTGGAATGCGCGTTGATAGCCGCGCCGTTCATAGCGGTTGGGTACTCGGGCGGTAGTTGGGCCGATTGGCTGATAGCGGCTGCGGCCATGCTGGCGTGGGGGTTGCTGGTTTGCATCTCGTGCTGCTGGCTCGCGGAGCGGGAGCAATTCAAAAGCTTGATGACAAGACTGAGGAAGATGCTATGAGCGATAAGGCGAACGGTTTGATCGCCTGCGATCTGGTTTGTTTAGACGTTCCGTCGCCGAAGGGCTTTCGTTCCTACGTGGAATGGCTCGAAGCATGCACAGGGAAGCGCGTTGTCGGATATCGACATCGCGGGCACACCCCTAGGGGTCTATACGAGGAACGGGCGGTGTACGACGATGGGTCGTTCGAGGAGGCGACCGTGCGAACAAGAGCCTGGAAGCGTGTCTGGAACAAGATGATGCTGCGACCGAGCTGCTTGGAATGCGCGTACCACTCGGTCGTTCGTCCCGGCGATCTGTCGATGGGCGATTACTGGGGGGTCGAAAGAGCTCATCCGGGCATCGCTGACGATAGAGGCGTGTCTTGCCTTTTCGCGAACACCGCGAACGGTCTTCGCTTCCTAAAGGGGGCTTCGCATTCGTTGAATCTTGTGGACAGCTCGCCCTCCCTTTGTGCGAACCCAGAACAGCCTATGCTCTGCCACCCGCCTCAAGCATCCCGTTTGCATGATGGGTTTTGGGAAGCGCTGGTGGAGGATGGGTTTGGCGCGGCTTGCGAGAGCGTTGGCGTCCTTGGGGCGAGACGGTCGCTTAAGGATGCGGTGCTTCCTGTTCTTCGGAGCAGGGGCGGGCGAAAGGGGTTCGAAGGAGAGGAGGGCATAGGAATGGATGCGATTATCGATCTTGATCATGTGCGAGACGAGGATTTTCCGCTGGTGTTCGCGGCGAAACATCGCTCAGACGAAGTGCGGGCGAAAAGCTCGTCGGGAGGTATGTTCTATGCGCTCGCCGATTACATGATTGGTCGAGGAGGCGTTGTCTACGGATGCGCGTTCGACGACGATCTCAAAGCCTGTCATGTTCGGTGCGAGACGCTGGAGGAATGCGAACGCTGCATGGGATCGAAGTATTCCCAGAGCGATATGGGTTCGACGATTGCCCTGGTGAGCGCTGATCTCTCCTCGAGTCGGCCGGTCCTTTTCACGGGCACGCCTTGCCAGGTTGACGCCGTGCGCCACGCGTGCGGCGAGATGGGGGAGGGGCTGTTGACTGCTGACCTTATCTGCCATGGCGTGCCGTCCCCCGGCCTGTTCGCCGCGCATCTCCGGTTTCTCGAGCGACGGTTGGGTCGCAAGGTGGTTGCGTACAACCACCGGCCCAAGAATCGCGGATGGAGGCATTGTGAGGCTGTGACGTGCGATGATGGAAACGTTCAACAGGGGAGTCGCATGGTCGAGTCCTGGAAAAGGCTGTTTTACGGAAACAGAATGCTTCGACCTTCCTGTTACGCATGCCCCTACACGACCTCGAATCGTTCTTCCGATGTGACCATCGCTGACTTCTGGGGCATCGAGCGCACGGGGATCGCGGCATTCTCAGACGATTTGGGGGTCTCGCTCGTTCTCGCCAACACCCCGATGGGCTTTGACGCCACGAAGCGTTGCGAGATCGACGCGTGCATATCTTCCTTGGAAGAGGCGCTTCCCGGCAATCCGATGCTGTCGCGTCCTTCATCGTGCGCCCAACCGAGGGAGCTCGTATGGGAGTCGCTTTGCTCGGACGGGTACGACGGCATGATGAAGCGGTTTCGGTTCCTGCCGACGCGGGCTTGGTTCGCGGGAGCACGCGTCAAACGGCTCTTGCATCGTCTTTAGGAGATCGGAGTGCACATGGGATTGTTTTCAGCAAAGAGCGTCGATCTTCGGGGATCGTGGTGCTTGCCGGACAACGACCAATACGCGTATCGCGACGGCACGAGGCTCGATACGTCTTTCGGCTATCACCCTCATCGGTCCACGCGGTTTAGAAACCTCGAAACGGTGGATGCGAAGCGTCGCGGCAGGTTGCCGGAGCTGTACGCGCGGCGCAGCGAATGCTGCGGCTGCAGCGCCTGCGCATTCGCGTGCCCGCAAGGCGCCATCGCGCTGGAGCCCGATGAAGAGGGCTTCGATTATCCGGTCGTCGATGCCGCAGCGTGTATCGGGTGTTCGAGATGCATCGATATCTGCGTGTTTAAGAACAGGAGCGGCGCATGATGGAGTTCGTAGAAAGGCTTGTATGCAAGCTGTACCGGTTGGTGAAGATGGCATTTCTTCGAAGTCGTTACGGATCGAGACTCGATGTCGGGGGTCCGATCAGTTTTCGCAATCCGTTTTTCTGCCGGCTTGGTCCACATGGGCGAATGCATCTTGGGAGAGGTGCGTTCTTCAATTACGGCTGCAAGATAATCGCTCATGAGCATATAGAGATTGGAGACGACTGTCTTTTCGGGCCGAACGTGCAGGTGTTCGATTTCGATCACGGCCATGACCGCTCCGATATCGCTTACAAGAAACAAGGAATGGAAACGAAGCCGGTGACCATCGGCAGCAACGTCTGGCTCGGTGCGAACGTCGTCGTGTTGAAGGGGGTAACGATCGGGGACAACGCTATCGTGGGTGCAGGGACGATTGTATCGCATGACGTTCCGCCTAATGTGACGGTGTACTCCAAGCAGGATACCCGAACCGTGCGTCATTGACGCAAGCGTCGCATTTCGTCCCTTCATCAACCTGCATTTGCAATATTGAGCGCGGTCTGTGTACCCGACTCGGAGGGGCTCGTATGAACGTCGCCATGGATAGGACAGATCATAACATTGCGGCTTTGTTGACTGATGAGGTGAATATGAGGAAATCGACGTTGCCGAAGATGTAAGCGCAAGCAATTCGAAAATGGATGAGATCCCATGCCGGATGGGCGATGTGGCCGCACCCGAGACGACGCGACTAATCCTTGAAAATAATCAATAGGACGAAGATCTCAATTTGCTTGATTCGTATGCGAGAAAGGTGGCAGAACCGAAGAAACATTCCGGCCGTACTGCCCACATCGTGCTTCTTGTGCGTGCAATGCCTGAACTAAAGACGTCTAGATCACCGATTGTTCTTGCTGTTGGCTAGCGCTGTTTCGATATCCATTGAACGGCGGCTCTCGGGAGTCGCACTTTGTCGCTTGTGAGTTCTTCCGGACTTGCCCTTGTGATGTATGAGCGAACGTTTTGATCCGTTGCTGATTTTCATGTTCTTCGGCCGATAAGAGCATTTCGATCAATCGGCGCGTTAATGGATTTCGGCTATTGCGTATATCTTGGATCGCTTTTGGGAATTTCTCTTTGAAGAGAGGATTTGTGATCAAGTGCGCACGTTTATTTATAGAACCTTACCGAAGGATTGATTTTCAGCTGAGTTGGGCTGATCTGAAGAAATATTCCTGATTTTTATGGAACGCGTTGTGCTTTTTTGTCGTAAGCAGCCGTGTTTCTCTCCATTGTTGTGCTTTGCGCGAGCTGTCTCGATGGTGGCGGTGCGCCACGTGTTTTCTGCTAAGTGTCCAAGTTCTTTAGCGCGGTCTCGGTCGTGAGCGCGCAGTAGCCCAGCAGATAAGAAACCAACCGTATGGCGTCGGGCTCGTGCATGCCGCTGTTCGCGAGCGAAAGAGAGAGGGATGCCAGGCCGTTAAGGGTCATGCTGACATCGGCGAGCTCGTCGAGGGCTTCCAGCTTTGTTTCAATTGCGGGTGCTGTCTTGTACATGGTTCCCGGCTCCTCTATAATATTTGAATATTCAAATATTATAGAGGAGTGTGCATGTGAGGTAAAGCTACGGACGAAGTTTTCTCGCAGTCTGGAAAGTGAATTCTGATACCCTGATCAGGTAGGAGGAATTCATGGCGTCTATCCAGTATTTCAAGTTGTTCGACATGCTCGAATGTCGCGGCTACAAGAGAACCGACCTTCGAGAAGAAGTCGGGTTGTCCACCGTCACCATCGCCAAGCTCTCCAAAGGCGAGTCTGTCACCACGGACACGATTCTTCGCATTTGCGAACGCTTCGACGTGCAGCCGGGCGACATTATGGAGTACGTTCCCGACGAGCGTTAAATCCGGGAATCTTTCCGGATTCGTTTTACGCTTCGTGGGGTCTCTCGAGGCGATATCGTTGATTCGCCCGCTTGACGCTTGAACCGGCGTTTGCTTTTCGCGTATACTACGTTGCGAGCCGCAGGGAGCGCTTACTCCCCACGGCTCTCGGATCGCTTCGGCGGTTTGGCTTTTTTGTTTACGGCTCCCTGTCCTTTCGGATTGGGAGCCGCTCCACTATTACCGCAACAAGCACGATAACGCTGGAAAGCAGCTGCAGCGCAGCCGCGAACAAAGCCAAATCGGTCATGGCGTCCACCTCCTCCCGTTTTTTCCTTCGTCGGGGGCATGGGTGGAAAGGGGCGCGGAGCCTTGCCGCCTGGTGATCCGTCCCTTTATGATAGCGCCTCGACCTAGCGCGCAGATGACGTGCGTCCAGCGCGGGTCATCTGCGATTTCTCGCGGTTCCAGCGCGGGCCCAGCGCGGACCTTGCACGGATCTAGCGAGAATCTAGCGCGGATCCAACGCGCATCCAGTGCGCTTCTCGCTCGAATCCAGCGCTCTCGGCTGAACTCGAGCCGCACCTGGGGCGTCGCCGTTCCGATCGCGCGCTCGTCATCGTCGCTCGCCCGGATGGCCGCCTCGCGAATCGGCTCCCAGCCCACAGCTCCCAACCCAGCCCTCGACCCCTCGGCTTGCGGAAATTAACTCCACAACTGCTCGCTTTTTGACATCTTTGCTATAATGACTGGTCGTGTGCATGTATCGGGCGTTTCGGGTGCTTGTACCGTGCGATGAGCGTGCGCTTTCCATGGGGGAACACGCGCACGATCGCTGGCGTTAAGCTGATACAAGAAAACGAGGTTGACATGAACGAACTGCTGTCCCAGCTGTGGACGCCCGAGCTGCAGGCCGCTTTCACCGTGGTCGTGGTGCTGCTCGTCATCCTGTACGTACTCTCTATCGTCTGGGTAGTTCGCGACGCGTACCTGCGCGGATCGTACTGGTACGTGTGGGCTATCGTGGCGCTCATTCCTCTTTTGGGCGTTATCGCGTACTGCCTGCTCCGCCCGCCGCTGCTGCAAATCGACCGTGACGAGCAAGAGCTCGAAATCGCTCTCAAGCAGCGCGAGCTCATGAAGTACGGCGAATGCGCGAACTGCGGCTATCCGGTAGAGGCCGACTTCGTGCTGTGCCCGAACTGCCACCAGCGTCTGAAGAACCTGTGCGGCACCTGCAACCACGCCCTCGATCCCACCTGGACCGTGTGTCCCTACTGCGCCACGCCGGTGTCCGGCGGCCCTCGCGCTCGTCGCGCTCCGCAGCAGCGCCCCGCGCGAACGCAGCAGCCGCAGCAGGCGGCGCCCCAACAGTCGAGGCAGGCACGTCCCGCTCATCCCGAGCAGGGCATGCAATAACATTCTTCGCGTTCATCGAAGCCGCCTCGAACCAGGGGCGGCTTCGTTGTTTCGTCCCAACGGCAGGGTGCGAAAGGCGCGCCCGCCGGGAACCGATCGTGCAGGTGCTTTGTGCGCACCCGGCACAGGAAAGGAACTGCTATGAACATCGTACTACCCGACGGCTCCGTTAAAGAGTTGGCCGAAGGCGCTACCGTTGCCGACGTGGCCGCGTCCATCGGCGCCGGCCTGGCAAAAGCCGCGCTCGGCGGCGTCGTCGACGGTAATGCCGTCGATCTGAGCGCCCCCGTGACCGACGGCGCACAGGTGTCCATCGTGACCGCCAAGAGCCCCGAGGCCCTGGAGCTTCTGCGCCACTCGACCGCGCACGTCATGGCCGCCGCGCTCGTCGACCTGTACGGCGACGTGCAATTCGGCGTAGGACCGGCCATCGAGGACGGCTTCTACTACGACATCAAACTCGACCGCGCGCTGTCGCCCGACGACTTCGCCGCGATCGAGGCGCGCATGGCCGAAATCGTGAAGGCCGATGAACCCTTCGAGCGCCGCGAAGTTACGCGCGCCGAAGCCGAGGAGCTGTTCGCCGGCCAGGCGTTCAAGCTGGAGCTCATCGCCGAGCTGCCCGAGGACGAGACCATCACCACCTACACCATCGGCAGCTTCACCGACCTGTGCCGCGGCCCGCACCTGCCCTCCACCGGCAAGGTGGGCGCGTTCAAGCTGACCAAGCTGGCCGGCGCCTACTGGCGCGGCGACGCCGAGCGCGAAATGCTCACGCGCATCTACGGCACCGCGTTCTTCAAGAAGGCCGAGCTTGAAGAGCACCTGCACAACCTGGAGGAGGCCGAGAAGCGCGACCATCGTAAGCTGGGCCGCGAGCTGGGCATCTACACCATGGATCCCCTGGCGGGCGTGGGCCTGCCCATGTACCTGCCCAAGGGCGCGCGCGTTATCCGCACCATGCAGGAATGGCTGCGCCGCGATCTGTACGACCGCGGCTACGAAGAGGTCATCACCCCGCACGTGTACAACGCCGACGTGTGGAAGACCAGCGGCCATTACGGCTTCTACAAAGAGAACATGTACTTCTTCAACATCAACGAGGGAACCGAGGAAGACCCGCGTTTGACCGAGTACGCCGTGAAGCCCATGAACTGCCCGGGCCACGTCATGCTGTACAAAAACGAGCTTCATTCCTACCGTGACCTGCCTCTGCGCTACTTCGAGTTCGGCACCGTGTACCGCCACGAGATGAGCGGCGTGGTGCACGGCCTTCTGCGCGCCCGCGGCTTCACCCAGGACGACGCGCACGTGTTCTGCACGCGCGACCAGGTGGTGGACGAGGTAGTGGCCATCCTTGACATCGTGGACCACATCATGTCCACGTTCGGGTTCGCCTACGAGGCCGAGATTTCCACGCGCCCCGAAAAGAGCATCGGCACCGACGACATGTGGGAGCACGCCACCAACGCGCTCAAGGAAGCATGCGCGCGCCACGGCTTGGCGTACGACATCAACGAGGGCGACGGTGCGTTCTACGGTCCCAAGATCGACATCAAGGTGAAAGACGCCATCGGCCGTACTTGGCAGTGCTCCACCGTGCAGGTCGACTTCAACATGCCGGAGCGTTTCGGCCTGACCTATCGCACCGAGGACAACACCGAAGAGCGTCCCTGGATGCTCCACCGCGCCATCTTCGGCTCCATCGAGCGCTTCCTGGGCATCCTGATCGAGCACTACGCCGGCGCGCTGCCGTTGTGGCTGGCTCCCGTGCAGGTGGTCGTGCTGCCCATCGCCGACCGTCATAAGGACGCGGCTGCCGACCTGGCCAAAAAGCTCAAGGCGGCAGGCGGTCGCGTGGAGGTGTACGACCAGAACGAGCCCATGCGCGTGAAGATCGCCAAGGCGCAGAGCCAGAAGATCCCGTACATGGTGGTCATGGGCGACAAGGAGATCGAGGAGGGCACCGTGTCGGTCCGCGACCGTCACGAGGGCGACCTGGGCTCCTGGCCGGTCGAGCAGCTGGTCGAGAAGATTCGCGAAGCTGCGCTGTAGAGCCGCGTTGTTCGCGTAAGCGGAAGTAAGGAGGTGCGCGCGGGACGTCCCTTTGTCTCGCGCGCACCTCTGCGTGTTTTAGAGGGGAGAACTCCTTGGGAAAAGAACCGATCGTGACGTATCGCGACAAGATGAAGCAGACAAACCGCGAGGCGAAAGCTACGCTGGTGGCGCTCGCGTTCATCGTGGCGGTATGGCTGATCTGCGGATTCGGGTTGTCCGGAAGCGACATCGAAGTGTTTCATACGCCGATTTGGATAATCGGAGGAACCTTGGGAACGTGGGCGGCGGCCATCGTCGCGGCCGTGGTGCTGGGCAAGCGCGTATTCGTCGATTTCGACCTGGACGACGAAGGGGAAGGGGCGTCCGATCGTGGATAGCTTGATCGCGCTCGCACCGTTGGTGCTGTTTCTGCTGTTCGCGCTGGGCGCGAGCCTACTCGTGCGCCGACGCGCGCAGGCCGCATCGACCGGCGGCGGCTTCGTTAAGGAGTACTTCATCGGCAACCGCGGCCTGGGCGGATTCGTGCTGGCGATGACCACCATCGCCACCTACGGGTCAGTAAGCTCGTTCGTGGGCGGTCCCGGTCAGGCGTGGTCAATCGGCTTCGGCTGGGTGTACATGGCCGTGGTGCAGGTGACGGCGCTCGTGCTTTTGTACGGGATCATGGGCAAGAAGATGGCGCTCGTCTCGCGCAAGCTGGATGCCGTCACCGTAGTCGACGTGATCCGCGCGCGGTACGGGTCCGACCTGCTCGCCAACCTGTCGGCGCTCATCATCGTGGTGTTCTTCGTCGCTACGATGGTCGCGCAGTTCGTGGGAGGGGCCAAGCTGTTCGAGGCGGTGACGGGCTATTCGTACATGACGGGCCTGTTCCTGTTCGGCGCGGCGGTCATCCTGTTCACCACGATCGGCGGGTTTCGAGGCGTAGCCGTGACCGATGCGCTGTGCGGCATCGCCATGCTGGTGGGCATGGGCGTGCTGGCGGCGGGAATCCTCGAGGCAGGCGGCGGCTACGAAGCCATCATGGCCTCCATCGCCGCAAACCATCCGGCCATGTTGGAGCCGTTTTCGGGCGGCAACATGCCTGCGGGGCTGTACCTGACCCAGTGGCTGCTCGTGGGCGTGTTCACGTTCGTGCTGCCGCAGTCGGTGGTTCGCACCATGGGCTACAGGGATACGAAGTCGTTGCATCGAGCCATGATCATGGGAACCGTCATCATCGGCGCCATGATGATCGGGGTCACGTCGCTGGGCGTGCTGGCGGCTGGCGTCCTCACGGACGATCTTGCCGCGTACGGAGGGAGCGTGGACAACATCATCCCGCTGTCCATCGTGGGCACGTTACCGCCCGTTTTGGCCGGCGTGGCCATCATCGGACCCATCGCCGCATCGATTTCGACGGTTTCGTCGCTTTTGATCTCGTCCTCCTCGGCCATCGTGAAAGACGTGTACCTGCGGCATTGCGAGAAAACGGGAAAGCGCCCCGCCGACAGGCGCGTGGCGGTTTCGAGCCAGGCGGTGACGCTGGGCGTCGGCGTGCTCGCTTTCGTCTTGGCCGTCACGCCGCCCGATCTGATCTGGAAGATCAACATGTTCGCGTTCGGCGGTCTGGAAACGGCGTTTTTCTGGGTGCTCGTCTGCGGCCTGTTCTGGAAGCGCGCCAATAAGACGGGGGCGCTTCTGTCCATGGCAGGCGGGACGCTGGCGTACTGCGCCTCGATGGCCTTGGGCTTCAAGGTTGCCGACCTGCACCAGATCGTCATCGGCATCGCGGTTGCGGGCGCATGCATGATCGCGGGCTCCCTGGCAACGCGGCATGCGAAGTCCAGCAAGCTTGCGGTGTTCTTCCCGAGCGAAGATGCCGACTAACTGATCGGCGAGCCAGCGCGCTAGCGCTCGCGGCTTGCGGGCTGGCTCGCGTCCTCGTCTTCGCGACGTTCCAGATCCTCGATGATGCGGAGGGCTTCTTCCGGCGTGGCGCCCATGCGCTCGGCCGCGCGCCCGATCTCGTCAAGTCGGCGATGGTACTCGCGCACGGCGCGTTGCGCCAGGCGCCTGCGACGCTCTTCGCGGCGACGAGCGCGATAGTCCTCGGCTGTAAGGTTTTCGCCCTCGCGCGTTGCGGCAGGGGAGGGCGCGGGCTTCTCGGCTGCCGCGGGCGCGGGAAGCTCCTCGCTGCTTGCCGCCGCGCGCTTCGCGGCGATCTCCTGGGCGGCAAGGTCGAGCGCTTCGTCGAGCAGGCGCTTTCTGGCCGAAGAGCGCTGCAGGCGGAAGGCAAGGTCCTCCCAGCGGGCGTCCTGTCCCTCAAGGCGGCGCTGCTTCGAGGCAAGGCGCGCGGCTGCTTCTTGGCGTGCCAGCAGGCGTTCCAGCTCCACGTGCTCGCGCAGGATGCTGCCGATGTCGCGTGGGTTCTCGCGAATTTCCTTGACGGCTTCCAGGGGTCGCGCGTCGGCTACGCGGTACGTGACGGAGGCGAGCAGCGGCATGAGGAACACCGTCACGGCCCCTGCGGCCACCAGCACGCTGGCCGTCTCCTGCGTCATGGCCTGCGCGCTTACGGCCACCGACGTGACCGCGACGATGATGGGCAGCGCCGTGGTGCAGTACAGCGCCACGGTCAGACGGTTGTGCGAGGACACGTCGCGCGTGTCTTTGCCGGTGGATAGCGCAACGAATATGGGAACCGTGCGGATCAACAGCAGCATGGCGATGAACCCGATCAGGAGCATCGGCTGCGCGAATACGGCCATCAGGTCGATCTTGGCGCCGGAGACCACGAAGAACACGGGAATGAGGAATCCGTAGGCAACGCCGTCGAGCTTCGTTTCCAGGCTGTGGTCACCCTCGGGAATGACGTAGCGAAGCACGAATCCTGCCGCGAACGCTCCCAGCACGATATCCAGGTGAAACACCGCCGAAAGCGTGATGAGGCCGACCAACAGCAGCACGGTCACGCGCATCATGGTTTGCGAGGTGGTGTCGGCGTTGGCGGTCAGGAACCGAAACAGCCGATGCCCGGTTTTCTTCGCCTTCGCGGGAACCACGGCCACCGCTACGCACAGCGCGACGAAGCCGGCAAGGATCAGCACGGTTTTCCATTCGGCGCGCGACGAGAGAAGAAGCGCCATCGCCAGCACGGGGCACAGCTCTCCCCAGGTGCCGTACGTCAGGATGGACTCGCCTACGCGCGTGCCCGTCAGCTCGCGCTCTTTCAGGATGGGCATGAGCGTACCGAGCGCGGTCGTGGTCAGAGCGATGGCCATAGCGATGACTTCGAAGCGATTGCCGGAGAATCCGGGGATGAATCGCATGACCAAAAACGCGACGCCGAACGATACGAACCAGGTGACCAGCCCTCGCTTGCCTTGCGAGCCCGTCAGGCTTTTGGGATTGATCTCGTAGCCGGCAAGCAAAAACAGAAACGCAAGTCCCAGGTCGGCCAGCAGGTCCACGGAGTCGGTCGGTTGGATTGCTCCTGCCATGTAGGGGCCCAGCAGCGCGCCCGCTATAAGCAGGAACACCGTTTCGGGGATCAGTTTGTTGGGGATGAGCTTGGCGGCGATGGGGCATGCCGCCGCGACGAGCGCGATGATGGACAAGGATATGAGATCGGTCGGCATGAGGACCCTTCCACGTTGTTCTCGTCAGTCCTGATGAAGTGCCATTGTATCGCAATGAGACATCGGCAGACATGGTATGCTTCGAAGGTACACGTACTGCAGTTACGAGAAGGAGCGTTTCATGATCGTTACCACCACGCCCTCTGTCGATGGGTACCGCATCTCTGGTTACTACGGCGTCGTTTTCGGAGAGGTTATCACGGGCGTCAACTTCCTGCGCGACTTCGGCGCGGGGATTCGCAACATCGTGGGCGGGCGCAGCGAAGGCTACGAGCAGGAACTTACCCAGGCGCGCACCGAAGCGCTTCAGGAGCTTGAGCAGCGTGCCGCGGTAATGGGTGCTCATGCGGTGGTCGGCGTCGACATCGACTACGAGGTGCTCGGCCAGGGCAACATGCTGATGGTGACCGCTTCGGGCACTGCCGTCACGCTCGAGCAGGCGTAGCGTTCCTCTCGGACGAAACGGGGCGGATGGCGATGGCGGGAGAAGGGAAAGCGCGGTTCGATCGCGCGCCGCGCTTCAAGCAGCAGGTTTACCTGGCGCTCGAAGATTTGTCGGGCGCGCACGGACTCGCGCGCGTCGTGGGCGTGGGACTCTTCGTCCTGATCGTGCTGAACGCGTTGCTGGTGTTCGTCGACTCGAACCCCGGGGTTCCCTATGCGCTCTCCCAGGTTTTCCTGGCGTTCGGCCTGGCATCGAGCGTATGCTTCGGCGTGGAGTACCTTGCGCGGCTGTGGGTGGCCGACCTTGCGCACGCCGGGCTGTCGCCGCTGCGCGCCCGCGCCCGCTACGCGCTCTCGCCCATGGGCGTTATCGATTTGCTGGCGTTTCTGCCCGGTTTGCTGGTGTTTCTTGTTCCGGTATCGCCTTCGGCGCTTAACGCCGCGCGCATCGTGCGCCTGATCCGCCTCATCAAGCTGTCCCGCTACATGCGGGGTCTGCGCTCCATCGCGCGCGTCTTTCACAAGCGCCGGTCCGAGATCATCGCGTCGTTCATGGTGTTGGGCTTGCTCACCGTTACGGCAAGCGTGCTTATGTACCAAGTGGAGAACCCGGTGCAGCCCGATAAGTTCGACAGCGTGCTCACGGGCATGTACTGGGCCATGACCACCATTACGTCGACCGGGTACGGAGACCTGGTGCCCGTTACGGCGCTGGGACGCTTTGTCGGGTTCGTCACCATGGTGCTGTCCATCGGCGTGGTGGCCATTCCGGCAGGCATATTCTCGGCCGGGTTCGTGTCTGAGTTTCGGGCGCAGGACGCCCGCAACCACGACGCTGGCGAGCGTCTGGAAAACCCCGATAATCGCGATGGCTGCGAAGACTAGCGGTGCGCGCTACCGTTCCAGATACGCCTGGAGCGCAGGCCAGCGCTTGGCCGCCTCGCCGTAACCTTGTTCGTACAGGGCCAGCAGCTTGTCCGGATCTTTTTCCATGTTTCCTATGGTCACCGGCTCGGGCGGCTGTATGAGAAACAGCTTTCCCTCGTCTTGCAGGCGGGGGAGCGCGCGGTACATGCGATTGTAGTCGTAATGGCGATGCTGCAGGCGTTCGAGGAAGTACGGGTACAGCGCGTAGCGCTGGCGAAGGATAGCCATGAGCTTGTTCGGCGTTTTTACGAAGTCCGCGGCTTGCGTCAGGACCACGATGTGCTTTTTCGCGCCCGTGAGCATGGAGTATACGATGGGCACGCTGTCGCAGGTTCCGCCGTCGAGCAGCAGTTTGCCGTCGATGTCGACGATCTGGCTGACCAGGGGCATGGACGACGACGCAATAAGGTAGGGAAGGTCGGCTGCCGAGTCGGTGAACTCGTGGTAGTCTGCTTCGCCCGTCCTCAAGTTGCTGGAAACCGCCACCAACTGCATGGGCGATTGGTCGAAGGCGGGGTAGTTGAACGGTTCGAGCACGTTGGGAATCTCGTCGAACGTGAACGCGCGGCCGCAGGCGTTGCCGGTGCGCACGAAGCTTTTCATGGACAGGTAGCGCCAATCATCGCAGTACTTCATGTTGAGGTAGCATGCTCGCCCGTTTTGGCCGGCCACGTAGTTGTACCCGCACAGCGCTCCCGCCGACACGCCGATCACGCGCTCGCAGAACAGCTTCTGGTCCATGAAGAAGTCCAGGACGCCGGCGGTGAACTGTCCGCGCATCGCGCCGCCTTCCAGCACGAGGTTGACCGGCGATGCCGCATGCCCGTCCCAAGCGGGAGGGTACAGGGACGAAGGTGCGGTGTCCGGGTTGGCCCCGGGCTCTTTGGACTTGGCTCGGGCGGCGTGCTGAACGAAGGGTTCGCGTGCGGAGGATTGGATGCTCATGCGGGTCCTTTCTCTGATCCGCATTATTATAGCGGGTTCGTTTCAAGGTTGCTGCGGCCCGATATGTCGGGTTTCTCTAGATTTATCCCCTATTTGGTAACATTTGATGCAGCATGTGCGGCTTCCGGTTAAAATACACGCAAATGAACGAAGAGCCGATGCGCAAGCTCGGTTCGAGCGGCGTGGCTTCCCCGAAGGAGGCGTCGCCAAGTAAAGGAGGTTGTTATGAGCGAGGTTATCTCTTCTGCTGATTTCCAGTCCAAGGTGCTCGACGCGCAGGGACCGGTGCTCGTGGACTTTTTCGCCACGTGGTGCGGACCGTGCAAGATGCTCGCCCCCACGCTTGACGAGGTGTCCAGCGAAGTGGCCGGCAAGGCGGCCGTTTACAAGGTGGACATCGACCAGAGCCCGGATGTGGCCCAGCGCTACGGCGTGATGAGCGTCCCGACGCTTGTCGTATTCGAAAACGGCCAGGTCAAGCAGCAGGCTGTGGGCGTGCAGCCGAAGCAGAACATCCTGGCGATGCTGGGCTAAGCTAGCATCCTAATGTGCTATCGCAAAGGGAGCCGCAGCATGCGGCTCCCTTTTTTGGTGCGCCGAGCATGGCGCGCTTTCTAATGGGTGAAAGTCCCTAGCACGCCCGGCAGTGGGAAGTGCATAGCCAATGGCAAGGGTGTCCATCGTGAGGTGGAATCTGAAGGAAGCCGGATGGCGAATCTCTGGCCTGACGGACAGAAATCACATCAGGCATTTCTAGGTGGGTAAGGCTGCCAAACAAGCTAAAGCCCCAAAACTGCACGGAACCTAGAGTGTAGATGTGGCAGGTAGGTGGAGAGAAAGAAGCGTGCCTTACCTCGGGAGGCCTCATGGACGCGAACGCGATGAACTTCGTGCTCGTGGAGTAAAGCTTGCCATGAGGAGTCAGCAGAAGCCATAGTACTCGGTGCGTTGCCAGCGCCAAGGAAGGGCTGAACCGTTAGCGGTGCAAGTAGAAGGGAGGTTACCTTACGGGCGCGGTAAACGACAGCCAACTCACACTGTGGGGCTTGCAGGCGATGGTGCTTGCGGAACAAGGAGAGCGGCCTGAAGCGTCGAGCGCTCAAGGGATAACCCCTGCCGAAAGCGCCAGCGTGCAGTGTCCGGCGGATTTGCTGGAGAGGATCGTCGATAAGGGCAACATGCGGCATGCCTACGGGAAAGTTCAAGCCAACAAGGGTGCAGCCGGTATCGACAAGATGGGCGTTGCGGAGATGCGTGACTACTTCAAGCAGCACTCAGATGAACTCTTCGATCAAATCAAACAGGGGAAATACGCCCCAAGCCCGGTGCTTCGGGTGGAGATCCCCAAGAAGGAGAAAGGACGGGTAAGAAAGCTCGGAATACCCACGGTGGTCGACCGCGTGGTGCAGCAGGCTATCGTCGCCCAGCTGACCCCGCTCTTCGAACCTAAGTTCAGCGATTCGAGCTACGGGTTCAGACCGAAAAGAAGCGCGCACGATGCGCTTCGCGCTTGCAAGCGTCATATTGATGCGGGATATGGCTGGGCGGTCGATATGGACTTGGAAAAGTTCTTCGACACGGTATGCCAATCGAAGCTCATCCAGATCTTGTCGGAAACCGTGACCGACGGGCGCGTGGTGTCGCTCGTGCACAAGTACCTCGACGCGGGCGTCATGGTGGGCGGCGATCTGGAGGAAACGAGGGTGGGCATGCCGCAAGGAGGACCGCTCTCGCCGCTTTTGTCGAACATCATGCTCAACGAGCTTGATCGCGAGCTGGAGCGGCGGGGCCACCGCTTCGTCCGCTACGCTGACGACTGCATGATCTTTTGCAGGTCGAAGCGCGCGGCAGAGCGTGTCTGCGAATCCATCGTCGGCTTTATCGAGAAGAAGCTCTTTCTCAAGGTGAACCGAGACAAGACGGATGTGGCTCGCTTCAACGAAGTGAAGTACTTAGGGTATGCCTTTTACCGCAGCAAAGGGGAATGTCGTTTTCGCGTGCATCCCAAGAGCGTCAAAGCGATGAAAGAGCGCATCAAGGAACTCACCGCCAGAAGCAACGCCATGTCCAACGAGTACCGGCCGCGAGCAGCAACGTGGTTCGTGCGAGGATGGGTCAACTACTTCAAGCTGGCGGACATGAAAAAGCTGTTGCAAGGGATAGACAAGTGGATGCGCAGACGCATTCGCATGGTCTACTGGAAGCAGTGGAGGCGTATACGCACCCGCTTCAAGATGTTGCAGAGATGCGGCATTGAGAAGGGGAAAGCGTGGGAGTTCGCCAATACCCGAAAGAGCTACTGGCGGACGGCTGGCAGCGCAATCATGCAGCGAGCCGTCGGAACCGAGCAACTGCGTCGTAAAGGCTATCTGTTCTTCTCGGACTACTACGGGCAAGTGCATGCGCGTTAACGGAACCGCCGTGTACCGAACGGTACGCACGGTGGTGTGAGAGGACGGCGCGTCAACTAATGACGCGCCTCCTACTCGATCGCGACGCGACGGGGTCGTTCCTCCGTGCACGATTCTTTCCCCAATGTTGCGCGCGAGTGCATGTTGAGGCCCGTCCGCCGGCGGCGAATGATCGCGACCAGGCAAAACGCGCGGTCGCGTCGATGTCCGCCTCTTCGTACGCCTCTCGGACGCAACATTGGGAAAAGAATCGTGCGCAAACCAGGGCGTCTGACGCTGCGGTGCGCAGACGTCCCCTTCTACCTTCCGAAACGCCAGCGAGGCTTTTACGGTCTTGGAATGGGAGCTGCACCGATAGCGGCTTGACGGCGCATCGGGCTACGGCGAGTTCGGCTCGACGGTTCGCCGTCGGTCGGCTTTGCCGCCTGCCCGCTTGTTGGGCTACGTCACGATCCAAGACCGGTAGTAATCCCAACGGGATCCGTCTTCGGGTTCGGTTGCGGTCACCAGGTACGTGCCCACCAAAGCGCGAGGACGCAGGCCGGAGCGGGTCGCGGCGTCGAACAATTCGGCTGCGTTGTTGCCGTCAAGCTCCGGCGTGGTTTTGAGCAGGCATTCCCGACAGGTGCGTTCGTTGTCGGAAGGCGTGCGCACCCAAAGCGGGGAAGCGCTCCCTGCTTCGTCGGCCACGGCTTCGTGCACGACGGAGGGGTCTTCGGCTCGTATCAGCACGGCGTAGCACCACGGCTCGTCTATGAGCGCGTTCCACGGTACGGACGTGTTGTAGTCGATGCTGGTCAGACGTTCGATGGCGGGTGCTGCCGGGCGCATGCCGGAAACCCTCAACTCTTCGGCCACGGCGTTGAGCGAGCGTTGACGGGCGAGGCGCGTCCGCATGGTCTCAAGTTCCGCGATGCGCCGCTCGATGCTGTCTTCGGTGCGTCCGAGCGCATCGTCAAGCGCGCTGATGGACATGGCCCGATAGCTTGCCAGGTCGCGCACCGGCACGCCCAGCTGGCGGTAAAAGGCGATCTCGCCTGCTTCGAGCACGTCGTGCAGCGCGTATCGCCGGTAGTCGTTGCGCTCGTCGCGGCTTGCGCGGACAAGCCCCTGGCTTTCCCAGTAGCGCAGCGTGGAAGGGGCAACGCCCAGACAGCGCGCTGCGTCCTTGATGTCGTAGTAGCGCGGCGTTGCGTTCACGGCGCTTCTCCCATCCTGACCTGGCTCCTGTTTGTTTGGAGATTCCGAGAATCCTGCTCGGGCGGGTTTACCTTCAAGCAGCTTTAAGGTTTAGAGTACCATCCGGAACATTTCAGGGCAAGATCCGCAGCGGAGAATCGGCATGATCAAGAAAAGCATGGTACGCGAGTACCTTAAGTACATAATCCCTACGATGCTCACGTTCACGTTGGCGGGCGTGTACAGCATCGTCGACGGCATCTTCGTGGGGCATGCCGTGGGCGACGCCGGCTTGGCTGGCATCAACGTGGCGTTTCCCGTGGTCGCGTTCATCATGGCGGTGGGCACGGGCGTGGGCATGGGCGGCGGCGTGATATCCTCCATCGCGCGCGGCGCGGGTGACGAGGAGAAATCGCGGCGTGCGGTGGGCACGACGTTTCTCATGCTGCTTCTGGCTTCGATTCCCATCATGGCGCTGCTGTTTTTGTTCGCGGGCCCCGTCTGCGAGCTTTTGGGCGGGCGCGGCGAAACGCTCAACCAGGCCATCTCCTATATCGGGGTCATCGCTTGGGGCGTGCCGTTTCAGATTATGGTGACGGGCTGCACGCCGCTCATTAGAAACCAGGGCAAGGTCGCCTTCGCCATGGCGGTGCAGGTGCTGGCAGGGCTCATGAACGTGGTGCTCGACTACGTGTTCGTGATTGCGCTGGGCATGGGAACGGCGGGCGCCGCCGAGGCCACGGTTTTGTCCCAAGTTGCCGCGTTCGTGCTGGTTGCCGGCTTTTTCCTGCGTAAAGAGAACCGCATCAGCCGCGCCGATCTGCGTATAGACGGCAGGATAGCCGCACATGCCCTCAAGCTGGGATTGGCTCCGTTCGGCCTTACGCTCTTGCCCGAAGCCACGGTTGTGGCCATCAACGTGAACCTGGCAACTTACGGCGGCGAGACGGCGCTCGCGGCGTACGCGGTGGTGTCGTACACGGCTTGCGTGATCCAGATGCTCATCCAGGGCGTGGGCGACGGCTCCCAGCCGCTCATCTCGCGCTACTACGGGTCGGGCGACGCCGACGCCGTTCGGCGCTTCCGCAACACCAACTACCTCATCACCATCAGCTTGGGCGTGATCGGCTTGGCCGCCATGTACCTGCTGCGCCATCAGGTGCCGCTGCTGTTCGGCGCCTCGCCCGAAACCACGGGGCTCATCGCCTGGGCGCTGCCCGTGTTCTCGACGGCGTACGTGTTCTACGGCTTCACGCACGCATCCACGTCCTACTTCTATGCGGTGGACGATGCGAAAGCGTCGAACGCCATCGTGTACGGTGAAGCCGTCCTTGTCGTTGCCGTGGTGTTCGGCATGGCGTGGGCGTTCGGGCTGGACGGCATCTGGATCTCGGTCACCATCGTGCAGATGATCCTGTCGGTTGCCGCGGGCGCGCTCCTGCGCTTCCGGCACCGCAGCCGCGAGCGCGAGCGCAGCTGCAGCTTGGACGGGGATCCCAGCTGCAGCTCTTGCTAGCGCGCTTGGTCGAGGCCGGCGGTTTTAGACCAGCGGCTTGAGGTAGCCGTAGCCTTCCGCGTCCATGCGATCGTAGGGGACGAAGCGAAGGGCTGCGCCGTTGATGCAGTAGCGAAGCCCGCCGCTTTGCGCGGGGCCGTCCGAGAACACGTGCCCAAGATGGGCGTCTCCGGCGTTGCTGCGCACCTCGGTGCGCAGGGTGCCCAGGCTGTGGTCAAGGTGCTCGGTTACCACGCTGCGGGCGATGGGGCGCGAAAACGCCGGCCAACCGCAACCGGAGTCGAACTTATCGGCGGACGAGAACAGCGGCTCTCCGCTGGTTACGTCCACGTAGATTCCGCGTTTGAACAGGTGATCGTACGGGTGGGAGAACGGCCGCTCGGTGGCGTTGCGCCGCACGACGCGGTACTGGGATTCGTCGAGCGTTTGCTTGAGCAGGTCATCGTCGGGGGCGGCGTAGCCTTGCGCTCGGATGAGCTGGGCCGCCGTTTCGGGATCGTTCGGATCGACGCAGGGCGCGTCTTGCGGATCGCAGCCGGCCGATGCGCATAGGTCGTGGTCGAACTTGCGCACGCCCGGGGTGTCCACGGCTTCGCACAGCCCGTCGTGCTCGATGCAGGGGCGCCCTTCCTGCAGGCCGGTTCGCCGCGCGAACTCGTCGGCCGCTCCCAGGTGGATATGGCAGTAGCCTCCGGGGTTCTTGGCCAGGTAGTCTTGATGGTAGTCTTCGGCGGGGTAGAAGCCGTCGAGCGGTTCCACTTCGGTGACGATCGGCTCAATGTGGGAAGCCTGCTGCCGCAGCACGGCGGCCTCTATGGAAGGCAAGTCGGCCTCGTCTTGCCAGTAGATGCCGCTTCGGTACTGGGTTCCCCGATCGTTGCCCTGCCGGTCGAGGCTCGTGGGGTCTATCGCCTCGAAGAAGGCGTCCAGGAGCAGGTCGGTGGGCAGGATCGTGCGATCGTAGGTGACGGAAACGGTTTCCGCATGCCCGGTGTTCCATAGGCATACGTCGCGGTAGCTGGGGTTTTCGGTCGATCCGTTCGCGTAGCCCGCAACCGTGCGCCGCACGCCGGGCAGGCGCTTCAGGTATGCTTCCAATCCCCAGAAACAGCCTCCGGCAAGGTAGAGAGTGTGCAGGTCTTCGCGTTGCTTGTCCATAGTGTGGCTCCTATCGCGCCGCCGTGCGCTCTTTGTCGCGCCCCATCCTAGCGCATCGTTGCCATTGCGGCCGTTTTCCCACGAACGCACAACGAAACCGTAACGCTGCCGTTGAGGAACGCCCTCGCAACGCACATCGCTTCTACCGTATACTGATCGTTGAAAAAAGACGATGTTTGGAGGCTTGACATGAACGAAGATCGCCCCTTGAACGAAACCTCGCAGGAGTGCAAGGGCTCCCATCCTGAGGCTATGGACGTTGCCGTGATCGGAGCGGGACCCGCCGGGCTGACCGCCGGTCTGTACGCGGCTCGCGCAGGGCTCGACGTTGTGGTGTTCGAGCGCATTTCGCCGGGCGGGCAGCTTGCCCAGACCGAGCACATGGAAAACTATCCGGGATTTCCCGAGGGGGCGGACGGCTTCGAGCTGGCGTTTTCCATGAAGCAGCAGGCGGATCGCTTCGGCGTGCGCCATGTGGGCGAAGAGGTCGTGTCGGTTGACTTCGCGCAGGAGCCCAAGGTGCTGACCACCGCGTTCGGCGAATACCGCGCGAAAAGCGTCATCGTGGCCACCGGAGCCCGCCCGCGCAAGCTGGGGCTGGAGCTCGAAGATGAGCTGCAGGGTCGCGGCGTGTCGTACTGCGCCACGTGCGACGGCAACTTCTTCCGCGACAAGGAGGTCATGGTGGTGGGCGGCGGCAACACGGCCGTGGGCGACGCCATCTACCTGTCGCGCATCTGCAAGAAGGTGTACCTGGTGCATCGGCGCGACAAGCTGCGCGCTACGGCCATCTACCATAAGCGCTTGGAGGATCTGGAGAACCTGGAGTTCGTCTGGAGCGCCGCGCCGCGCAAGCTGATGGCCGACGAAGGCGCGCTTGCGGGCGTGCGCGTGGAGATGCTGAAGACGGGGGAGATTCGCGACATCCCCGTGAGCGGCCTGTTCGTGGCTGTGGGCACCGAGCCCAACACGGAGTTCTTGAAGGGGGCCTTGCAGCTGGACGAAACCGGGTACGTGGTGGCCGACGAGTCGGGCGCCACCGACGTGCCGGGCGTGTACGTAGCCGGCGACGTGCGCACGAAGTTTCTCCGTCAGGTGGTCACCGCCGTCGCCGACGGCGCGGTGTGCGCTGAAGAGGCTTCGGAGTACTTGGCGATCTAGTGCTGGTTGCTGCGAAGCGCTTTTCGATCTGCTATCATAAACCAGTTACGCAGTGGTGCCCGCTCCTGCACAGGGGCGGGCACTCGTCGCGCGCGGCGCGTGCGATCAGGTGAACCACGTTACGAAGGACAGCACACACCATGCAGGATACCGATATGCGCGAGAAGCTGGTCAAGATCATCGAGGCCTACGAGGACGTCCAGGTCAAGATGGGCGATCCGGCCGTTCTTGCTGATCAGAAGGAATACAACCGCCTGGCCAAGGAGTACGCGAACCAGGGCCCCCTTGCGAAGAAGGCGCGCGAGTACGTGCAGGCGTCCGACGATCTGGCCGCCGCCAAGGAGATGCTCTCCGACCCCGATATGAAGGAGTTCGCTCAGGAGGAGATGGCCGAGATCGAGAGCAGGCTTCCCGCTCTTGAAGAGGACATCAAGTTCATGCTCATTCCGGCCGATCCGGCGGACGACAAGGACATCATCGTCGAGATCCGCGCTGCCGCGGGCGGCGACGAGGCGGCCATTTTCGCCGGCGACCTCTACAAGATGTACGAGCGCTTCGCTGCTGCGCAGGGCTGGAAGACCGAGACCATGGACGTGTCGGCTTCGGAGGCCGGCGGCTTCAAGGAGGTTCAGTTCAAGGTCAAGGGCGACAAGGTGTACTCGGTCATGAAGTTCGAGTCCGGCGTGCACCGCGTGCAGCGCGTCCCCAAGACCGAGAGCCAAGGTCGCATCCATACGTCCACGGCCACCGTGGCCGTTCTTCCCGAAGCCGACGAGGTCGAGGTCGACATCAACGAGAACGATCTTCGCATCGACGTGTATCGCGCCGGCGGCCCGGGCGGCCAGTGCGTGAACACCACCGACTCGGCCGTGCGCATCACGCACCTGCCGTCGGGCTTGGTGGTGCAGTCGCAGGATCAGAAGTCGCAGCTGCAGAACAAGATCGCCGCAATGGCCGTTTTGCGCGCGCGCCTGTACGAGAAGATGCTGGCCGAACAGCAGGCCGCCGAGGGCGCCGAGCGCTTGGCTCAGATCGGCTCGGGCGATCGTTCCGAGAAGATCCGCACCTACAACGGCCCGCAGGACCGCGTGACCGATCACCGCATCGGCTTCAACGGCACGTACAACGGCGTGCTACTCGGCGACGGCCTGGGCGACGTGATCACCGCGTTGCAGGCCGCCGATCGCGCGCAGAAGCTGGAAGCTGCGGTTTAGGTTGAGCGACGTTTGGACTATCAAGGCCGCCCTTGATTGGACGGTCGGCTATCTGGAGCGCAAAGGCGACGAGAACCCGCGCATTTCTGCGCAATGGCTTCTGTCCGAGGCCACGGGCCTGAGCCGCATCGAACTGTATGCGAACTTCGACCAGCCCTTGTCTCTGGACGAGCGCGACGTGCTGCGCGGTTTCGTGGCGCGTCGCGGCGCCGGAGAGCCCTTGCAGTACATCACCGGCGAGGTGGGGTTTCGCCATATCACCGTGCAGGTGCGCCCCGGGGTGCTCATCCCGCGTCCCGAAACCGAGGTGCTGGTGAGCGAGGCGCTGTCGCTCCTGCCGCCGGCGCCGAAGCGCGTTGCGGCCGATGCTTGGGCGGAAGAAGCGCTTGAAGCCCCTCTTGCCGAAGCTGCTGCCGATTCCGCTGACGAGCGGGATGCCTCCGAAGATGCGCCCGATGCGCAGGTTCCTGCTCCCGAGTTGCTGGTGGCCGATTTGTGCACGGGGTCGGGCTGCATCGCGTGCTCCATCGCGTTCGAGCATCCGCTTGCGCACGTGGTTGCCACGGACATCGCGCCCGAAGCCGTTGCGCTTGCCGGCGACAACGCGCGGGCGCTCGGCTTGGACGAGCGAGTGGAGGTGCTTGCGGGCGATCTGGGGGAATGCGTTCCTTCTTGCATGATAGGCGCGCTTGACCTGGTGGTTTCCAATCCGCCGTACGTGCCTACGGCGGTGCTGGCCGACATTCCGCGCGAGGTGGCCGACTTCGAGCCGGAGCTTGCCCTTGACGGCGGATCGGACGGCTTGGACGTGCTGCGCCGGTTGTTGCCGTGGTGCGGCGCTGCGCTCAAGCCTGGCGGTGCGTTCGCGTTCGAGCTGCACGAGGGGCATTTGGACGAAGCGGCGGCCCTGGCGCGCGAAGCGGGCTTTCAGGATGTGCGCATCGTGCGCGACCTGGCGCAACGCCCCCGCGTTTTGACCGCGCGCAAGGCGGATGCCTGCAGCTAGCCTGCGACGGCATGGCGGCACGGCGGATCGCGGCGCGCGCATGCGAGGCGGCTGCTTCGCTATAATGGTGCGAAACCAAGGGAAGGGGTCGCCATGCTGGAACGAAACATCTTGGACGATAATCTTACGCTTTCGGCGTACACCATGCGAAAGCGCCTGGGCGATCGGCGCCCGCGCATCGGCTTGATTCTGGGCTCGGGCTTGAATCCGCTGGCTAACGAGATCGCCGATGCGGAGTTGATTCCCTACGTCGAGGTTCCGCGCATGAACACGAGCACGGCGGAAGGGCACGTGGGCAGGTTCGTGTGCGGAACGCTGGGCGGGAAGTGCGTGCTGGCCATGCAGGGCCGCCTGCACGGCTACGAAGGGAACTCCTCGCAGGAAGTGGCGTATCCGGTGTGGCTCATGCAGCGTCTCGGCGTCGATACGCTCATCACCACCAACGCCGTCGGCGCGCTCAACGTGAACTACCAGGTGGGCGATTTCTGCATCATGTCCGACCAGATCAACTTCACGGGGCGCAACCCCATTGCCGCGCCCGACCCGGCCAACCTGTCCGATAGGTTCTTCTCCATGTTCGACGCGTTCGACCCGCAGTTGCGCTCCATTGCCCATGATGTGGCGGCTGAACGGGGGATACGCGTGCAGGAAGGCGTGTATTTGGGCTTGCTCGGCCCAAGCTTCGAGACGCCGGCCGAGATTCGCATGTTCCGATCATGGGGAGCCGACACGGTTGCTATGAGCGTGTGCGAAGAGGTTATAGCCGCGCGCCATGTGGGCATGCGCGTGCTGGGCGTGTCGCTTGTCTCGAACATGGGATGCGGCATCGGGGGCGCAAGCCCCACCGGCGTCGAGGTGCTCGATGTGGCGAAGACGCGCGAAGCCGATTTCGCGCGTCTGATCACGGGCGTGATCGAACAGTTGTAACAACAGTGAATCCGCGCGCGTCAAGCGCTTTGGAAACTCGGCGGGAACCCGTCGGGCAGGCGTTTGGCGCACCGTATCGTTTGGAAGGAATCCATGGACCATCGGTTGAAGCTGCATGTGCTGGCAAGCGGCAGCTACGGTAACGCTGCCGTGATCGAGGACGCCGCTACGGGTGCGGGCGTGCTGGTTGATTGCGGCATCTGCAAGCGCGACTTCTTCGCGCGCGTCGACGAGGCGGGATTCGACCCGGCGAACCTTGCGGGCGTGCTGATCACGCACGACCACGGCGATCACACGAAGGGCCTGGGCGTGGTGCTGCGCGGTTTGGCGAAGCAGGGAATTGCTCCTGCCGTGTACGTGAACAGCGCTGTTCGCCTTGCGAGCAAGGAGATTCGCGCGCTCGAGGGAGCATGCGACCTGCGCGTCTTGGCGAGCGGCGATGCGCTCTCGCTTGCGGGGATGAGCGTGCATGCGTTCGCCACCTCGCACGATGCGGCTGCGTCGTGCGGGTTTCGTTTCGAAAGCTCGGACGGCGACGCGCTGGGGTTCGTGACCGATACCGGCATCGTGACGGGCGAGGCGCATGAGGGCCTGTCCAACGTGCGCATTTTGGCGCTGGAGAGCAACCATGACGTGCGGATGCTGCAAGAGGGGCCGTACCCGTATCCGGTCAAGCGTCGCATCGGGTCCGACGTGGGCCACCTGTCGAACGTTCAGGCGGCCGACGAGCTGGACGCATTGCTGTGCGCGCGGTTGGAGCAGGTGGTTGCCATGCATATCTCGCAGAACAACAACACGTACCGTCTGCCCGAGGAGTCTTTGGCTACGGTGGTGTCGCGCGCGTCTCATGGCGCGACCGTGCAGGCGGCGTACCAGGGAATGCTCGTGAGCGTGGAGTAGACGGGTTCGCTCGCCGCAGCCGCTTTGCGCCGGTGGGCGCGCAGCGGCTGCGGCTCGATCGCTTCGTGCGGCTTACTCGCCGTCGAACAACTCGGTGGAGAAGTAGCGCTCGCCCGTGTCGGGCAGAAGCGTGACCACGGTCTTGCCGGCGCCGAGCTTGCGGGCAAGGCGGCGCGCGGCGGCTACGTTCGTGCCCGACGACACGCCGCAGAGCAGGCCTTCCTGGCGAGCGAGGGCGCGAGCGGTGTCGAGGGCCTCTTCGTCCGAGACGATGCAGATGTCGTCGTAGATCTCCTGATCGAGGATGGCGGGGATCAAGCCGTCGCCGATGCCCATCTGCAGGTGCGTGCCGATGCCGCCTCCGGAAAGAATGGCGGCGTTTTCGGGCTCGACCGCCCATATCTCCACGTCGGGGTACAGGCGCTTGAGGATCTGTCCGACGCCGGAGATGGTTCCGCCCGTGCCGATGCCGGAGCAGAAGCCGTGAATGGGGCCTTCGACGTCCTCGACGATTTCGAGCGCGGTGTGGTACTTGTGGGCGAACAGGTTGTCCTCGTTCTCGAACTGCTGGGGAACGTAGACGCGCGGATCTTCCGCTGCCATGCGCTCGGCGGTGGCGATGCATTCGGCGATGCACTTGCCGATGTCCCCGTCGTCGTGCACGATGATCACGTCGGCTCCGTAGTGGCGTACGAGCTTGCGGCGCTCGACGGACACGGAGTCGGGCATGATGATGCGGGCGGCGTATCCCTTGACGGCGCACACGAGCGCAAGCCCGATGCCTTGGTTGCCGCTCGTCGGCTCCACGATGATGCTGTCAGGTTTCAGTTGACCGCGCTTTTCGGCCTGGTCGATCATCTGCCAGGCCGTGCGGGTCTTAACCGATCCTCCTACGTTCACGCCTTCGTACTTTGCGAGGATCTGGGCGGATCCTTCTTCGGAGAGGCTGTTCAGGCGGATGAGGGGCGTGCGCCCCATGGCGTCAAGCACGTTGTCGTAGATCACGATGGTTCCTCGATCATGGTTCGGGTTCGTATGCGGTAAGCATCCATTGTACCATTGCGCGTTTACGCGCATACGGAATCTACTTGACGGCGATGGTCATGATGTCGCGAGGAAGGTTCGCTCCTTCGTAGATAATGCCGTTTTCCACGAGGTCTTTGCCGATGGCGACGTAGCCTTCGGCGTCGACGCGATTTTGCGCGATTTCGTCGTCGGTGAGGGCGCGCCGCACCTTTGCGGGCGAGCCCATGACCAGCATGCCGTCGGGGATCTGGGTTCCGCCGGTAACGAGGGACCCGGCGCCTACGATGCAGTTCGATCCGACGTTCGCTCCGTCCATGATGATGGAACCCATGCCGACCAGCGTGTTGTCGCCGATGGTGCAGCCGTGCACGATGGCTCCGTGGCCGACGGTCACGCCGGAGCCGATGACGCAGTCGCTTGCGGCGCCCAGATGCACGCAGCAGTTTTCCTGGACGCTGGTTCCCTCGCCGATGACGATCTTCGATCCGTAGTCGCCGCGCAGCGTGGCGTTGAACAGGATGACGGCGTCTTTGCCGACGGATACGTTGCCGATGAGGGTGGCGTTGGGCGCGATGCGCGCTTCGGGATGGATCTCGAGTTGACGGTAGTCCATGCGGGCCTCCTTGTGACGGGCCGTTCGCGCGGTGGGCGCTCGGCCTCGCTGCTTCGTGTTCGTACTTTATTATAGGAAGGGGATCGCTGCGTTTCGAGGGGATCGCGGTTGAATGCGGCGGGCGGGACCCTCAAATCAGGGGAAGTGTGAGAAGAAGGGCGCGGGCGCTTGCGTGGGGGAGCGCGGCGGCGCGCGGTGGGGCTCGGGAATCCTCTGGCGCTCGGTTGCGTGCGGGCGCCCGCGGAGCGTAAAACCCTCGCGCTGTCAAAACTAACGAGTTTTGCGGCGGTTTTCGCTCTATGGAAGAGGTTTCGCGAGACTCCGATTTCTATTTCCCCAGTTCACGAAGTTGTGACTTGCCTTTATCCTGGTTTGAGGACCAGCAAAACTCGTCCGTTTTGACAGGAATGCCCTGATGGGCCGGTATTCGCGCGCCGACGGTCGAACGCGCGCATACGCCGGCGGCCGGGTTCGCACATGCACCGGCGCGCGCGGCCAGGTGCATGCCCTAGGCACGCGCCCCGTCGTCGGTCGTCCCGCTGCGCCGCGACGCCCGCTTGCACGCGGGGCGGCTTACGACGATGCGGGCTTGGAGGCGGGTGCGGCCTGGTAGGACCAAAGCGCGTTCGCTCGGCGCACCACGTCGTTGAAGGATCGGCTGTGGACGGCGTGGTCGCGGCGCTTCGGGTCGTTCACCACCAGCATGCCGTGCCGATCGATGTCGACCAGCACGACGTAGGACGGCTTGCTGGCGGAGGAGTCGCTGTCGAGCGATGCGATCACGGGGCGTCCCGCAGTTATCTCTTTCCTGATGGCCAGCTCGCTCGACTCCACCGAGTTCACCTTCAGCCCCAGTTGGCGCGCGCCTTCCGTAAGCAGGCCGTCGGGGTTTTCGACGTAGCCGTTGCTGCGCGCGAAAGCCGCCACGACGGACGGTCCCATGTCGGTGTCTCCCGTGACGCCGATGCGCGCCATGGCCAAGCACAGGGGCGCGCCGCCCGATGAGCCGATGGTACCCGATCCGTAAGGATCGGATGACCAGGCGGGATCGTTCTGGAAGAGCGCGGGGGCAGAAGCTTTCTTCCAAGCGGGCGCGGTGCTGTTCCCGGCTGCGTCGACGCTTTGGCTGGGCGCGGATTCGGCAGCTGGGACGCTGTCGGCCTCGGGCGCTGCGGCGATGCCGCGGGAAACGAGCGTGCCTCCGATCGTGCCCACGGCCCCTACTGCGACAATGGCGAAGATGGCCGAAAGTATCCGCATCGAGGCCGTTCCCGCAGATGGCGGGCGATTGCCGCGGTGCAGGTCGGGTGTGGCGGGACGCACGGTGGCGAAGGGGTCGCGCGCCTCGTCGGCAGTGGGCCGTTGCAACGAGACGTCGAAACGGATGCCGTGCGTTCGGTTGGGCAGGTGCCGCTCGCTTTGCGGCAAGCCGACGTGCGGCTGCGGCCCGGTGCCCTGAAACGGCATGTCGGGCAGGTTTCGGTTCGTCACGGCGGATCCTCCTTTCGCGGCCAGGCGATCGACGGCAGACGTATGGCGCGTTCCGTATCGGCTTCAGGACGCGTACGTAAAAGGAAAGTGTACGGTTTCGGTGCTTTTCGCCGCGTTTGTCGACGAAACCGTTGCTCGGTTCTGACTGACTGGTTGACGGATTGTCATCTTGGGCATGCGTGTTGCGTTCTGGCATCGAATCGCGGTACGGGCGCCTTCGACGCTGTCCCTCGGTCCTGTCCGCCTCATTTCCGAGTTGGCTCGTGTGAATTTCCTGCGCGCGCCGCGCGCCCGTCGAAGTTTCGCTTGTGCGCGCGGCAAGCTGGGGTATACTGGCCTGCAACAACTTCATAGAACGAAATGCGTTGACGAGGACAGTAGGGACGAACCCATCTTCAGAGAGCCGGCGGATGCTGCGAGCCGGTGGTGGGCGGCCTGAACGCCACCTCCGAGCAGTTCGGTTCGAACGTTGCGCGGCTCACCCGGACGATCTTCGGGAACCCGCGAGCAAGTAGGCTGAACCGGCGACTCCGTTATCAGTCTGATTGAGATAGGCCGCGCGTCTTCGTCGCGTCGTATCCGCTTTCCTTCTGAGGTCCTGGTGCAGCTTACGTGCAACAGGATTTTTTTATGGTCGGACTCGAAGGAAGGAGCCAGATGCAGCTGAGAAGCGAAGCCGTTACCGCCGGCGTGGCGCGCGCCCCCCACCGCAGCTTGCTCAAGGCGGACGGCATCACCGACGAGGAGCTGAAGCGCCCGCTCGTTGCGGTGTTCAACTCCCGAAACGACGTTATTCCCGGACACAACAACCTGGATAAAATCGCCGAGGCCGTAAAGGCCGGCATCTACATGGCGGGCGGCGTGCCGTTCGAGCTTTCGACCATCGGGGTGTGCGACGGCATCGCCATGAACCACGACGGCATGCACTACTCGCTCGTGTCGCGCGAGGTCATCGCCGACAGCCTGGAATGTGCCGTGCAGGGCCACGCCTTCGACGCCCTCGTATGCATTCCCAACTGCGACAAGATCGTGCCGGGCATGCTGCTGGGCGCCCTGCGCGTGAACATTCCCACGGTGTTCGTGTCCGGCGGCCCCATGCTGGCCGGAAAGCAGCCCGGCGGCTGCGGCCCCTCCACCGACCTCAACACGCTGTTCGATGGCGCGGCTGCCGTTCAGCAGGGATCCATGACGATTGATGAGCTCAAGCACTACGAAGACACGGCGTGCCCTACGTGCGGCAGCTGCTCGGGTCTGTTCACGGCGAATTCCATGAACTGCTTGTGCGAAGCCCTGGGTATCGCCTTGCCGGGCAATGGCACGGTGCCGGCGGTCTATTCCGAGCGCATCCGCCTGGCGAAGCACGCCGGCATGAAGGTGATGGAGCTGCTGGAGCGGGGCGTATGCATGCGCGACATCGTGAACGCCGCCGCCGTGCACAACGCTATGGAGTGCGATATGGCGTTCGGCGGCTCCACGAACACGGTGCTGCATCTGACGGCCATCGCGCGCGAAGCGGGATGCCCTGTGACCATGGACGACTGGGACGCTGCAAGCGCGCGCACTCCTCATCTGGTGAAGCTGCAGCCTTCGGGTCCGCGCCCGCTCAGCGACCTGTACGAGGTGGGTGGCGTGCCGGTGGTCATGCACGAGCTGGCGAAGCTCGGGCTGCTCGACCGCACGGCCGTGACGTGCATGGGGCCGATGGACGACTATCTGGCGTCGTGCACGAAGCCGGCCGACGGCGAGGTGTGCCGTTCGCACGACAACCCGTTCTCGCCGGTGGGCGCGCTTCGGGTGCTGCACGGCAACATCGCGCCTGATGGGGCCGTTGTCAAGAAGTCGGCGGTCGATCCGTCCATGATGAAGCACACGGGACCGGCGCGCTGCTTCGACAGCGAGGAGGCGGCTTGCGCGGCGATCTACGCGGGCGAGATCGTCTCGGGCGACGTCGTGGTCATTCGCTACGAGGGCCCCAAAGGCGGCCCGGGCATGCGCGAGATGCTCACTCCCACGTCGGCCATTTCGGGGATGGGCCTGTCCACGAGCGTCGCGCTCATCACCGACGGGCGCTTCTCGGGCGCGACGAAGGGCCCGGCCGTCGGGCACGTGAGCCCTGAAGCCGCGGCGGGCGGGCCTATCGCGCTCGTTAAGGAAGGCGATCAGGTGACGGTGGACATCGAAGGCGGCGCGCTCACCCTGCACGTGAGCGACGACGAGCTTTCCCGGCGTCGCGAGGCGTTTCGCCTTCCCGCGCCGAAACACGATCATGGCGTGCTCGCGAAATACGCGAAGCTCGTTTCATCTGCGGACAAGGGGGCGTACGTCTCATGAGCGAACGAATCGAAGAACGCGATGCGCGCGATCCTGCCGCGTGCGGTGCGGCGGGTCGACAGAAAGCGTCGGCACCGCGAGCCGCGGCCAGCGCGGCTGCAGTGGGCGCTCCGCGCGGGTTGGGAAGCGGCACCGCCAAGCAGGGATCCACGATGATCGCGGCTGAAGCGGTGATCGCCTCCCTCGAGGCCGAGGGCGTAGACGTGGTGTTCGGCTATCCGGGCGGCCAGGCCATCAAGATGTACGACGCGCTGTACGATTCCCAGCAGATCACGCACGTGCTGTCTCGGCACGAACAGGGCGCGGTGCACGAGGCGGACGGGTACGCCCGCGCCACGGGCAACGTGGGCGTGGTCATCGTGACCAGCGGGCCGGGCGCCACCAACACGGTCACGGGCATCGCGACGGCCTACATGGACAGCGTGCCGCTCGTGGTCATCACGGGCCAGGTGCCGCGCGGCGTGATCGGCACGGACTCGTTCCAGGAATCGGACATCGTGGGCATTTCCATGCCGGTGGTCAAGCACAGTTACCTGCTGCAGTCGACCGACGAGCTGACCCGCACGTTTCGCGAGGCCTTCCATATCGCCAAAACCGGGCGACCCGGCCCGGTTCTCATCGACGTGCCAAGCGACCTTGCCTCCGAAAGCATGGTGTTCTCCTATCCCGACGAGGTGAACCTGCCGTCCTACAAGCCCACGTATCGCGGCAACGCCAAGCAGATCAAGCAGGCCGTGGCCCGCATCAAGCAGGCCGAGCGCCCCGTGCTGTACGTGGGCGGCGGCATCGTGTCGTCCGGCGCTTCCGACGAGCTGATCCGCCTGGCCGAGCTCATGCAGATTCCCGCGGTCACCACGCTTATGGGCAAGGGGGCGTTCCCGGCTTCGCACAAGCTCAACCTGGGGCCGGTGGGCATGCACGGCTCCAAATACGCCAACCTGGCCATGACGGAAAGCGACCTGATCATCGCTGCGGGCGCTCGTTTCTCGGACCGCGTCACGGGGAAGCTCGACGAGTTCGCGCCCCGGGCCGACGTGATCCACATCGACATCGACCCTGCCGAGATCGGCAAGGTCCGCGAGGTGCAGATTCCCATCGTGGGCGACCTCAAGGGCGTTTTGGCCGGCATCGTGGCGGCGCTCGAGAAGGAGAACGCCCAGCCTGCGACGAGCGATTGGGTCGAGAAGATAGCGGCGTGGCGCTCGCGTTACCCGTTCTACCATCCTGACCTGGGGGACAATCCCGAAGAAATCGTGCCTGAGGTGGTCATGCGAAAGCTGTCCGCTCTGCTGGACCCGCACAAGAGCATCGTGGTCACCGAAGTGGGCCAGCATCAGATGTGGGCGGCTCAGAGCATCGATCGCGAGGCGCCGCGCACGTTTTTGTCGTCGGGCGGTTTGGGCACCATGGGATTCGGCTTTCCGGCGGCTATCGGCGCGGCCATCGGCTGCCCCGAAAAGCGCGTGGTGTGCGTGGCCGGCGACGGGTCGTTCCAAATGAACAGCCAGGAAATGGCCACGGCCGCCGTGCACGGCACGCCGGTGAAGGTGCTCATCATGGACAATCGCTGCCTGGGCATGGTGCATCAGTGGCAGCGGCTGTTCTACGAGGGCCGCTACTCGGCTACGCTGCTGGACGCGACGCCCGATTTCGTGAAGCTGGCCGACGCGTACGGTTGGCAGGGCGAGCGCGTGGAGCATCCCGATCAGCTGGATGCGGCGCTTGCGCGCATGCTGGAGGCGCCGGGCCCCTATTTGCTCGACGTGGCCATTTCGCGCGATCAGAACGTGTATCCCATGGTGGCGCCGGGCCGCGCGCTCGACGAGGTCATGGGGGCGATCGACGTGGCGGTGGGCGCCGTGCGCATCGACGTGCCCGCAGCCGGGCAGAAAGGGGAGGGACGATGAGGCACATCCTGTCTGTTCTCGTGGAGAACAAGCCCGGCGTGCTCTCGCGCGTGACGGGGCTCATCTCGCGGCGCGGCTTCAACATCGAGTCGCTGTCCGTCGGTCCCACCGAAGATCCCACCATGTCGCGCGTGACGGCCATCGTCAAAGCCGACGAGGTTGCGTTCGAGCAGATTACCAAGCAGCTTCACAAGCTGATCAGCGTGCATAAGATCACCGACCTCACCAACGACGCCGCCATCGAGCGCGAACTGGTGATGTTCAAGGTGAACGCATCGCCCGAGCGGCGCAGCGAGATCATCGAGATCGCCAACGTCTTCCGCGCGAAGATCGTCGACGTGGGAAGAAGCTCGCTCACTATCGAGGCCACCGGCGACGAGAACAAGCTCAAGGGCATGGAGGACCTCTTCCGCGCCTATGGCATCAAGGAGATCATCCGCACCGGCAAGATAGCCATGTCCCGAAACAGCAAGGACGTGTAGCTTTTCGCAGCTTTTCCGAAAGTCCAAGCAAGGTACCATCAGCCAATAGAAAGGAAAACGAACATGGCTGTTACGATCTATCACGAGAACGACGCGAATCCGCAGCTCATCCAGGACAAGAAGATCGCCATCATCGGTTACGGAAGCCAGGGCCACGCCCATGCGCTGAACCTGGTCGATTCCGGATGCGACGTGCGCATCGGGCTGCGCGAGGATTCTCGTTCGCGGGGGAAGGCCGTCGCGGCGGGCTTGCAGGTGATGAGTGTGGCCGAGGCAGCCGAGGAAGCCGATCTCATCATGATCCTCACGCCCGACGAGACTCAGGCGGCTACGTACGAGGCCGAGATCGCGCCGCATCTCAAGGCGGGCGACACGCTGGCGTTCGCGCACGGCTTCAACGTGCACTACGGCTACATCACGCCGCCCGAGAACGTCGACGTGATCATGATCGCGCCGAAGGGTCCGGGCCACATGGTGCGCCGCGTGTTCACCGAAGGAGCGGGCGTGCCGTGCCTTATCTGCGTGCACCAGGACGCATCGGGGCAGGCCAAGGACGTGGCGCTGTCGTACGCGTGGGGCATCGGCGGCGCGCGGGCCGGCGTGGTGGAGACCACGTTCAAGAACGAGACCGAAACCGACTTGTTCGGCGAGCAGGCCGTGCTCTGCGGCGGGGTGACGGCGCTCATCAACGCCGGCTTCGAGACGCTGGTGGAGGCGGGCTATCCGCCCGAGATGGCATACTTCGAGTGCTTCCACGAGATGAAGCTCATCGTGGACCTCATGTACGAGGGCGGCATGTCCAACATGCGCTACTCCATCTCGAACACGGCCGAGTACGGCGACTACTACGCTGGGCCACAGGTCATCGGCGACGAGGCGAAGGCCGCGATGAAGGACATCCTCGCGCGCATCCAGGACGGCAGCTTCGCGCACGAGTTCATGGAAGATTCCAAGAACGGCCAGAAGTGGCTGCAGGAGCAGCGCATGGAGCACGGCAATGCTCCGATCGAGGAAGTGGGCGTGGGCATTCGCTCGATGTTCAGGTTCGCGCGCCACTAACCCGGGGCGCTGCGCGTCTTCAGGGCGGGCGCGGCTTTTCATGCGAGGACGCGAAACGCGGGCGGCGCAGGCACGAGCTTGCGCCGCCCGCTTGCGTCCGGCAAGTGCGCCTTTGCGGAGCGGGCGCGCCTGGTCGGGCGTCGTCCGGCAAGTGCGCCCGCTTGCGATCGTGCGCGGGCGGACCTTCGTTGCCCGCGTGCGACTACTCTCGATCGGCGGCGCACGTTCGCGCTCGGCGTCGCGCGCCCTCGACCGGTCGCACTTGGGCGAATTCCGCTCGATGGGCTCCTGTTCGCTCGGCCGTTCCGGGTTGCGCAGCAAATAGGGCGTTTGCTGGCAGGTTTTCACGGTTTGAGGTTGTTGGGCGAGCCTTCGTGGGTGCACACGAACAGCTTGCATCGTATCACCCCAGTTCAGAGCTTTGCGCTGATGCAGTGAATGTTGGAATGCACTTGTGACGTGTCATATGACGACCTCAAACCGTCAAAAACCGCCAGCTAACGCGATTTTGCGAGCGCACGGCCTTCTCGCGGGTGCGGGGCACGCCCGTGGGCTCGCGTTCGCGGGCATGCGGTGCGCTTGCGGGCATGCGGCCCGCTCGCGGGCATGCGATCCCCCGCGCTTGCCGACTGCCTCGTCGCAGCGCGGGCGGCCTTCCGTCGTTTCCGTGGCGTTGCTTGTTCGCCCTTGCGCCCGATCGTACACTGCTGGTATGAATTCGACTATCAAAGACATCGAGCGCGTTGCGATGGCGTGCCTGCGGCGCATGTGCGCCTGGGTTGCGCGTCCGTTCGACAGCTGGTATCGATGGGGGATTCCCGTGCTTCTGTTCGCGGCGTTTTGCGCCGCGCTGCCCGCCTGGGTCGGCCTGACCTTGTTCCTGCCGCTTTCGGTTGCGCTCTCGCTGAAGACGGCATGCGCAATGCGGCGCATTCATAACCTGGAGCTTGTCGATGTCGTGGAGCGCAACGGGGTGGACGAACTTGACACCGACCGCGATCGCGTGCAGCGAGCGTGGGTCCTCAGCTGCGGCTCCATCGTGGCGGCGACGGTGTTCGCGCTGATCGTTCGCGCGGTGCTCTCGCTTTTCCCGGGCGTGGCGATTCCCTCTACGCTTGCCACGTACCTGGCGTTCGCCGCGGTGCTCATGGGCGGGTTTTTACTGCTCTACTTTCTTGCGCTGCGGTTCGACGGCGCCTTTCTGCGCGGCATGGCCAGCGTGTCCGTCACGTTGCCGGCGTTCTTCATCATCGTGGCCGTTGCCAGCATGCTGCTTTCCTGGGTCATGTCCGTAGTGCAGGATTGGGGCCTGTCCGCCGAAACCATGCTGGCGGGCGGGTTTTCCTGGCTGTACCAGGTTCAAAGTGTTCTGAAGGTGGCTACCGACTACTTCTTGCAGCAGGATCCGCTGATCGTGGGCGCATCGATCGTGTTCGCGGCGCTTTTGCTGCTGCTGTACACCTATACGGTTCCCCAATACTGGATGGGCAGCGTTCGCTGGTGGCTCAAGGGAATGGGGCTGGCGGCGGCGGTGTTCTCGGGCGCGGCCATCGTGTTCGCGGGGGTGTGGGTGTCCGACGTGCAGCAATGGGTTGCCTCGAGCGAAGGCCGCGCGCTGGACGCGAGCCTTTTGGGAGGCCAGGCTGCGGCGCTTTCAAGCTATCGGCGCGAGGACATGATCGCGCTCGTTCGGGCACTGGTGCTGCCCTATACGGTGGGCGTGTTCGTGGCGAACGCGGCGCTCGCGTGGCGAAGGGCCGTGGCGAAAGAGAAAAGCGACGCGATCCTCGATGGGTTCGCCGAATCGGGGTGCTTCGACGAGCGGAAGATCTCCCAGATAAGAAAACGCTACCTGTACTATTGCGGCAACCGGGTGCTGTGGGACATCGCGATGCGCTCCATCGGCCGCGACGTGCCTTTGCCCCATCCGTTCGCCCCGCGCAAGCTGACGCTCAAAGAGCGTCTCACGGGCGAACTTGACGATGCCGCCGGACGCGGAACGGCCTCGTAGCGGCCTTCTTGCGGACGAAATGCTTCGCTCGCTTGATTTCGGTCGCAGCCGTCGTGGCTCGGTGCTACCATAGGCCGCATCGAGACAAGGGAGGCTGCTATGAAGACGAAAACGTTTGGGAAGCTGTGCGCGTGCGTGTGCGCAACGGCGCTCGCCGCTTCGGTGATGGCCGGATGCACGGGCGCGCAGGGAGCTTCGCAGGAGCCGCCGTCGCTGGTCAACGGCGTGACCGACCAGCAGGAGATCGTGTACTGCCTGTACTTCGGGCTGTACGACAAGGATGCCGGCAAGCAGGTGCTTACGATGGACGAGGCGAAGGACATCCTTATCCCGCTGTTCGTCGAAGCAGGGTCGGGCTACACGGTGTACGAGGCCGAAGGCGGCTATGCCGCCGAAGACGGCACCATTATCCAAAACGATACGCTCGTGTTCGATAGCGTGCACGGAAGCGACCAAGCGGTGATCGACCTTATCGAAAAGGCCAAGGCTGCTCTGAACGTCGAGAGCGTCTACTGCGAATCGAAGGCCGTCGGGTACAAGATGTACGGCGGCGTGATGTCGAACGTAGAGTAAGCTGACGGCGCCCGGCGGCGCGTGACGGCGAGGCGAGGGCAGGGCCAAGGAAGCGTCGCCCCAGTAGTCGCCCGGTCGCTTCGCGCCGCGCCCGTTGCCCGCCCTTGCCGCTTCGGTCGTTTCGTTCGTCTTGCTCCGTCCCGCCAATGAAACGTGCCCGGGCTGCGGAGCCCCGGCCCGTGGGGGATGGCCGCGCGAATGCCCCCCCCGTCCGCGTGGTATGATAAAAGGGAGTTT